>CALAEB010000400.1 GCA_937890875.1 uncultured Anaerolineaceae bacterium
TAGGTCCATGTATAGGCGATGTCGCAGCCGGGCCTGTCTTCGATGCCTATACATGGACCTACATTGATGAGGGGTATGACATTGCCTTCTCCTATCCGACGGATCCCGGTCCGACCATGACGATGGATACCCTGGCGATTGTAAACGATTGCCCGAACCGCGATATGGCTTTGGCCTGGGCGCAGATGTCTTTGAGCCCGAAAGTGCAGAAAGCTTTTGCGGAACAAATCTTCTTCGGCCCGACGAATTCGACCGTTGTGTTGGAAGGCGAAGTGGCCGAAAAGGTTATCTATGGCGAAGAGCGGGCGAATTCTCTCATCCGCATGAGCACCTATATGACCGATCACCGCGCGGAGCTGGTTGAGCGCTGGAACCGGGAAGTTTTAGGGGAATAGCCGCAGGAGATATTTGTTTTTCAGCCCGAAGTTCTTCGGGCTGAAAAATCATTTTAATTTCCGGAATAATGGAGCGTAATAATGGAGCGGAAATCAAAGAAGAATCTGGTGTTACTGCTGGCTCCTGCCACGATAATCTATTTAATAGTTTTTATATCTCCTTTTATTCTTTTATTGGCGCAGAGTTTCTGGACATTTCAGTCAAGTTATGTTTCAACGCCCGGTTTTTCACTGGAAAACTATAAAAATGTATTATCCGACCCATATTATCTGGGGATCTATTGGCGTACAGCCCGATTAAGTTTTGTCTCAACGCTGATCACATTGATTTTGGCCTATCCCCTGGCCAGGCTCATTTCACGCTTGCCTTCCGGGAAAAAAGGATTCTTAACCACATTGGTTGCGCTGCCGATGATTGGCGGAGCGATGATCCAGACCATGGGATGGATGAGCGTTATGATGCCGTATGGGGCGATTAATGGAATTCTGCTGTCGTTGAATATTATTGATTCAAAAATTCCGATTTTGGGAACCGAAGCAGGTATTTTGATCGGGTTGGTACAGTCGTTTTTTCCTTTAATGGCGCTTCCATTAATTACTTCGCTGGGAGCGATCGATGTCACGCTGGAAGACGCTGCCAAGTCTTTGGGGGCGACCCCGATGAAAACCTTCTTTACCATTGTGCTGCCGCTGAGCATCCCGGGCGCAATATCAGGCGTTTTGCTGGTCTTTATGGCGAACCTGACCATGTATGTGACCCCCTCCATATTAGGCGCGAATAAAATCCAAACTTTCGGTACTTTTGTCTATCAACAGGCGGTTCCGGTCGGCAACTGGCCTTTTACTTCCGCATACGCGATACTTTTCCTGCTGATGATGGGGGCGCTTGCATTTGTGTCCTCTTGGCTGACAAAGAAAATCCAGCGGCAGATTTATCTGGGAGAATAGCGATGAAAGGGAAAATCCTACGTTTTTTGTCATTGGCGGTATCAGGACTGATCCTGTTGTACATTTTGCTGCCGATTTTAATTTTGATTGCCAACAGTTTTAATTCAAGCAGGTTTTTTGAATTTCCTCCGACCGGCTTTTCTCTGAAATGGTATCAAAGATTTTTTCAAAATAAAGAATATCAGAACTCTCTGTTCGTCAGTATCCGGATCGCATCGATTGCTGCGCTGGTGGGGGTGCTGGTCGGTGTTCCGGCCGCCTATGCCATTAAGCGGTACAAATTTAAAGGCAGTAATTTTTTGCAGGCGGTTTTCCTTTCTCCGTTGATGATCCCTTCGATTGTCGGGGCCTTGGGGTTGATTCAGTTTTTGTCCATGGTTCGCATTGGCAAAATGACGCTGTTGGGTTCGCTGCCCGGTCTCATTTTGGCTCATACGGTGATCATCCTGCCTTATGTGATCCGGATGGTGATTACCAGTTTGTCGTATATGGATGAAGACTTGGAAGCGGCCGCCCAAAGCCTGGGGGCAAAACCGGTACGGACCTTTTTCGAAATCACGCTGCCGCTGATATCCCCCGGGATTATCATGAGCGCTGTTTTCGGTTTTATGGTTTCGTTTACCGATGTCGTTGTGACTTCATTTATCGGCGGAGCGAAATTTGTGACTTATCCGGTCCGCATGTACAGCGAAATTCGGACCGAGGGCCTGGACCCGCTGGCTGTTGCCGTCAGTTCGGTTGTGGTCATCTCGATTGTTATCATCTCATTGATCTGTGAGAAAACGATGCAATGGTCCCGTTTTATTTAGAGGCGCTATGAAAAAATCAATCGAAAAACTGCTTCAATCTTATGCGCATCTGGATTATCTGCCGAATTTCGATTCGGATGGTATGCCGGGACTGACCCGGGTGGACCCGGAAAAGATCGGCCGGTACGTTGTTCTCACCGTGCGGGATCCCTTATGTTCGTATAATGAGGATCCGGCGGAAGAAATTGCAAAGAAAATGGATGATTATGATCTGGCAGGGCGGTCGGGAATGTTCCTGACGTTCACAGGCAGCTATCACGGCGCCCGGATTAGCGTGGTCAGCTGCCGAAGCGCCTCTCCGGAAGCGGAATTGATCCTGAATGAATTTATGCGGTTTTCCGCTGCGGACACGTTTATCCGGATCGGCGGCGCGGGGGCCTGGAATGAGGAAGTTCACCCCGGTGATGTCGTAATTGCCAGCGGTGCGGTTCGCGATGAAGGGATGACAAAGTCTTATATCTGTCCGCAGTATCCGGCCGTAGCTCATTATGAAGTCGTAAACGCGATGGTTCAGGCCGCGGATGAGGCGGATTATCCATATCACGTGGGCATCATCCGTTCCGGCGACAGCGAATACTGCGGCTGGGGAAAACCGGCCGTCAATAATTATATTCAGCCGGAACATTTGGAAATTATCGATTACTACAACCGGGCGGGCGTCCTTTGTGCGGACCGGGAATCGGCTGCCTCGATTTTTCTCCCGCAGTTATTCGGGCGCCGCGGCGGTTCCATTGTTTCGATCGGCGATAATGTCGTCAACCAAGAGGGGTTCAATCCCGGCAAAGGTCATGCGAAGACGATTGAAATCGGACTGAATTCTCTGGCTCTTTTACATGAAATGGATTCGGTGAAACAGAAACGGAATAAGCGGTACTGGACGCCCAAAATGGGAATGGGAAACTGAGGCTTTTTATGGAAAAAGAAAATCAAATTACGTTATCGGTAAGAAATGTCACCAAAAAATATGGCGCTGTTTCAGTCTTAAAAGATATCTCGGTTGATGTACGTGATAAAGAGCTGTTGGTTTTGCTGGGTCCTTCGGGCTGCGGGAAAACGACATTGCTGAAAATTATTGCGGGCCTTCTGGATCATGAGTCCGGAGAATTGTTTATCAAAGGAAAAAATGTTACGAAAGTTCCCGCCTATAACCGCGATATTGGTCTTGTATTTCAGAATTTCAATTTATTTCCTCATCTATCAGTAATGGAAAATATTACTGAAGCTCCTATACGAGTTGCCGGTATGGGGTCTAAAGAAGCTCATAATATGGCATTAGAGCTGTTGGATAAAATGGGACTTTTGGATAAAGGAAATGCTTACCCCTATCAGCTATCTGGGGGACAAAGCCAACGGGTTGCTATTGCCAGAGCTTTAGCCATGAAACCAGATATTTTATTTTT
>CALAEB010000401.1 GCA_937890875.1 uncultured Anaerolineaceae bacterium
TGCTCTTCCGATCTAGCGGCAGCCGATCCGGCAGAGAAGATTTTGTCCTTCGCAAGTTTCTTCAGAAAATTGATCACGGATAAACCAAATCTGTTACGGCTGTTCATTGATTTCACGGCGCAGGCTTTATGGATTCCATCTTTCAGGGAGCGGTTGAATAACCTGTTCACCGCCTCAACCAAAATTATTGAAAAAAATCTTCCCGCGGATGCGGTTGACAGTGGGAGCACATCAGAGAACACGCCGGAATATTTATCCCGATTGCTTTTTGGAGCGTTATTCGGAACATCGATTCAAATCATACTCAATTCGGACCAGGAAAGTGTTTTGGGGTCGCTGTATCTGACAGAAAGTTTGTTAAGTTAAAAAAGAATCTCGTTCAGGCACATTAAAAAACGCGTTTGAGGACCGGAACCTGCCATATTCAGGCGGAACCAGCCGGCCTCAAGGCGAATTGCAGAATTCAACGGCAATTCGAAATACCGGAATCCCTTGCAGACAGAGCGGCAAGCTCGTGATTCTCTTTCCAAAATTCGAATTACCAAGATAGTCCAATGGAATTGGGTATGTCCGAAAAAAAACGCCGGACGACGCCGGGTGAGGCCGGAATCATATGATGAATTGGATCAAAAAACAAATGTCAGGGCGTTACGGCTATGATCAGCTTTCAATGGCATTGCTGGCATTGTCACTCCTGCTGACTTTCATCGGGTCGCTGAGTAACGTAGAATTTTTGCTGTATCTGGGTTATGTTCCGCTGATCCTCAGCCTGTTCAGGATATTTTCGCGGAATTTCACAGACAGAAGACTTGAAAACTACAAGTTTATGCAGATGGTGAGCGCTGTACACACGTTCTGGAATAAAAAGAAACAACAACTAAAAAACAGGAGACACTATCGATATTTCAGATGCACCGGCTGTAAACAGCAATTGAGAGTCCCGAGAGGGAGAGGAAAAATTGTGGTAACTTGTCCCAAATGCCGCACAGAAATGACGAAAAAAACATAGGGATGAACTTTACAGTCCCACTTAACCAGGAATTCGGAATTGGGAAAAAACGTTCAAATAAACAGAATTTTTTGGTTTGCTTACGCTCTGCGCAGCAACAGGAAAACCTTTTCCAAGTTTCGAATTGCCGCCGCTGAACGATATATGAAACAAAAATTTAAGGAGAGTGGTATCGATGATAAAAATTACTGCCGACAGCACTTGCGACCTCTCACCAGAAATTTTAGAGAGCATGAATATTACGCTGATCCCGCTCCATATCCTCGTCGGTTCCGACGATTTCCGGGATGGCATTGACATAAGCCCTGCGGACGTTTTCCGATATGTGGATAAAGAAGGGAAACTATGTAAAACGGCAGCCGTCAACGTTTATGAATATGAGAAACTTTTTGGTGAATTTTCGGAACAGTATGATGCCGTCATTCATATTTGCATCAGCTCCGAATTTTCATCCTGCTATAAAAACGCGTTGATAGCGGCGGAGAACTTTAAGAATGTTTACGTTATTGATTCGCGCAATCTGTCCAGCGGGCAGGGGCACATCGTTTATGACGCGGCCCTGATGGCTCGGAGTTCCGCGGACCCTGAGGAGATTTGCCGCCAGCTCGAACTGCTGATCCCGAAAGTTGACGCCAGTTTCGTAATTGACCGGCTTGATTATTTGCATAAGGGAGGGCGCTGTTCCGACCTGGCCGCGATTGGATCAAGGATCTTTATGCTGAAGCCCTGCATCGAAGTCGTGAACGGCAAAATGGAGGTTGGGAAAAAATATCGGGGAGGATTTAAGATCTGCCTTCAGCGCTATGTAAAAGACAGGTTGGAGAATGCGCAGGATATCGACTACAGCCGGGTGTTTATTACCCATCCGATGTGTTCTCCGCACGTTGTGGAAGAGGTAAAAGAGACAATTCGCCGGTACGCCGATTTTCAGGAAATTATCGAAACCAGAGCAGGCTGCACCGTTTCCGGGCATTGCGGGCCGAACACACTTGGGATCCTGTTTAAGCGCTTATCCCCCAAGAAACAATGAAAAAAGAGACGATGAAAGAGACCGGCATGGTTCCGGAACCCGGATGAATCAAAACTCCCCTCAAAATTGAGGGGAGTTTTTTCAGAGAAGATAAGAATTTAAGGATTAATGTATCGGCTTTCAAAAACCGTTGAAATGGGAGCTAATGCTTGTGCTCATGGGACATCGAATGACAACTGCAACTCGCATCCCCGCAGCAGCTTGAATCACAGCCGCTGCAGCGATTCGCTTTGACATCCCCGATAACCTTTCGCAAAGCAAAGAAAACCGCAACCAAAAAAACGATTGAAATCACAATTGTGCCAAGATTTGCAACAAACCATTCCATAATATGACCTTCTTTTCAACTACGGCAAAGCCGTCGTCCCCATCGCAACTTTTTTACTGGTATGCAGCTCCGTCGGATCCTTTCTGAAGAGCAGATACAGGAAACCGGCGAACAGAATGACGGCGATCACAGTGCTGAACGTGAATCCGTTCCCGCCAAAAAACAACCCGAACTGATAGATCACAAAGGCCGAGACATAAGCCAAAATCGTCTGGTAGCCAATTGCAATCCAGGTCCATTTCGCAGACCCCATCTCACGGTGGATCGCTCCAATCGCCGCGAAGCAGGGAGCGCACAGCAGATTGAAGACAAGGAAGCTGTATGCGGAAAGCTGTGTAAACGACTCCCGCAGCAAACCCCAAACCTCCGCGCCGTCTTCCGCAACTTCAGCAAAGCCATAAAGAATGCCGAAGGTACCGACCACGTTTTCTTTCGCGACCAGACCGGTAACCGTGGCCACGGCAGCCTGCCAATGACCCCAGCCAAGCGGCGCAAACAGCGGTGCCAACACATTCCCGATGGAAGCCAGAATCGATTCCCCCGCATCCACCATCTGCAGTGACCAGTTGAAAGTCGAAGTAAACCACACGGCTGCACAAGCCAGAAAGATGATCGTACCGGCTTTTCTGACAAAAGCTTTTCCTCTGTCCCACATGTGAATGAGCAAGCCTTTCAGCGTCGGCCAGTGATAAGCCGGAAGTTCCATCACAAACGGCGCCGGATCACCGGAAAAAAGTTTTGTCTTCTTCAGGATAATCCCGGAAAAGATGATCGCGGCAATCCCAATAAAATAAGCCGACGGGGCAATTAAACTGCTGTTCGGGAAAAGCGCTCCGGCTAACAGCGCAATAATCGGCAATTTCGCGGAACACGGGATAAACGTTGTCGTCATAACCGTAATTTTCCGGTCGCGGTCATTTTCAATGGTGCGCGCAGCCATAACACCCGGGACGCCGCATCCGGTACCGATCAGGATCGGAATAAAGGACTTCCCGGAAAGCCCGAACCGGCGGAAAATACGGTCCATAACAAAGGCGATTCTCGCCATATACCCGCAGTCTTCCAGGAAAGCCAGCAGGAAAAACAACACCAGCATCTGCGGCAGGAAGCCAAGCACCGCACCGATACCGGCAATAATTCCGTCGAGAATCAGGGATTGGAGCCAATCCGCAGCATTCACAGAAACAAGCAGGTTTTCAACCGCGGGGGGAATGATTTATCCAAAAAGAACATCATTG
>CALAEB010000402.1 GCA_937890875.1 uncultured Anaerolineaceae bacterium
GGAACGCTGGCTGTTCTTTTTTTTGCTCACACTTTTTGTCAGCGGCATCACGCTTCCGATTTACGCTGCGCTGAACAGATACTTTTTTGCCGCAAAACGGATCATCCCGGCCACAGTGATCCGGGAATCATTGGTAACGGCAATCCTGATTGAAGTCCTCTTGTGGTTTCAAATCGGCAGAGTTCTGACCTCAACTATTGTTTTTCTGTGCGTCGGCGGTTTTATGCTGATTGAAGTGCTGCTGAGAACTCGGGACTCAGTTACTTTCCGTTCCGGTTTTGACGATATCGAAGAGAATGAACCAAACGAACTTGAATAGTGAGTACGATATATGAAGACAGAAATTAATCAATTAATGCATGAAAAAAATTTGGACGCAATCATTATCTCCGGATCCGGAAGTCAGAATCCGCCGATGGCTTATTTTTTCAGCGGGGCCTTTTTCACCCGCGCTCATCTGTTTATCATCCGGGATGAGGATCCCGTTTTGTTCTACCGTCCGATGGAGCGGGATACCGCCGCGCAGACAGGACTCAGCAGAATTATCAGTTATGATACCTTTCCGGCCGCGGAATTTCGTGCCGCAGCCAACGGTGACCCCGTTCTGCATGACGCGCTGGAGCTGCGGGCCCTGTGCCAGTCGCTCGGTTTGCAAAAGGGGCGGGTCGCTTTCTGCGGGCAGGAGGAGATCGGCATCCAATACGCCGTATTGCAGGAATTCCAAAAACTGATGCCTGAAATCGAAATCGCCGGTGCGGAAGGGATCGCGGTCATCCGTCAGGCGCGCTATACCAAAGACGCCCCTGAGCTGGAAAAAATCCGGCGGATGGGGGAGGTCGTCACCGACGTCGTCGGGAAAGTTGAAATGTTTATCCGCAGCGGCTATCTGCGGGACAATCGCTTGTTTGACAGCCAGGATCAACCGATCACGATCGGCCGGATTAAAAAGTACATCAATTTACGGCTGTGCGAATTAGGAACGGAAAATCCCGAGGGCACAATTTTCGCAATCGGGAAAGACGCCGCGGTTCCGCACAATCAGGGAGATGACGAACAGACACTTGAAGCCGGCAAAAGCATCGTGTTTGACTTTTTCCCCTGCGAAACAGGCGGCGGATACTTCTTTGATTTTACCCGAACCTGGAGCATCGGGTATGCTACCGAAGCTGTTCAGAAAGCTTACGACCAGGTCAAACAGATACATGACGCGGTTTTCGACGCGATTCACGTCGGGCAGCCGGCGAAGGAAATGCAGCGATTAACCTGCAAATTGTTCAGAGAAATGGGGCATCCGACTGTGGAGGAAGTCCCCGGAACGCAGGACGGTTTTGTCCACTCGGTCGGGCACGGGTTAGGGCTGAACATCCATGAACGCCCGTTCACCCGCGATACGGCGGACAACACAGACATTTTGTTGCCGGGAACGGTGTTTACAATCGAACCGGGGGTATACTATCCGGAAATTGAAAACCCGTTCGGCATCCGAATCGAAGACACCGTTTATATTGATCAGGACGGAAAGCCCCAATACTTTGTAAACTATCCGTACCAGCTGGTCATTGAAGTCGAAACAAAAAACAAATAAGCGAAAAGAGTATTATGGCGGAAGAATATCCGGTTAGAATTTTGGCGATTGAGACATCCTGCGATGAAACAGCGGCTGCCGTCGTTGAAAACGGACGGAAACTGATTTCGAACGTCGTAGCGACCCAGATTGAGATTCATAAACAGTATGGCGGGGTTTTCCCCGAAGTTGCCTCACGGCAGCATGTGCTGGCAATTTCTGCGGTGATCGAAGAAACTGTCCGTAAAGCGCATATGGCGATCAAAGATTTCGACGCGCTGGCAGTTACCCGCGGTCCCGGGCTGG
>CALAEB010000403.1 GCA_937890875.1 uncultured Anaerolineaceae bacterium
GCCGTTGTAATCGGAAAAATCAGCGGCGGTTCCTACTATTCCTACGATTACAACGGCGTCCATTTTGTTATCGCCAACACCAACGACAACAAAATCGATGAAACCGACAATCCGGAAGGAAAAGCTTTAGGCACAGCTCAGTTGGAATGGATCCGGCAGGATGTCACTACGGCTCGTGAAAATGGCGCAAAATGGGTTGTCCTGGCTTACCACAAACCGCTCTACTCGAAATCATACCACTCGCTGCAGGATACAGACGTGCAGTTAGTCCGTGAAGAATTTGTGAATCTGATCGATGAACTGGATATTGACCTGGCGCTGCAGGGTCATGACCATGTTATTTCGAGGACAAAATCGCTGGCCTACGCTCCGGTGAAAGAAAGCTTCGTAAACGCGCGCATTGATCACGCCGATGTTATCCTCGGCGAAGACAATGTCGAATACTATGAAAATCCGGAAGGCACCGTCTATGTACTGCCCAACACCGGCGGTACAAAAGCTTATGATGATATCTATGGTAAAGGCCTCGAGCACATCAAAGCAGTCCGCCCGAAACTTGACTGGCTGACCCAGGAACAGCTGGATCATTACAATTCCCTGTTCGCCTTCGGGAAACAGCCGCAGAAGGACGAGGCATTCAAGACTTCCCATTCGAACAACCGCGATTCTTCTGAACAAAACTTCGCAGTCTATACCTTCGAAGACAACCGCGTGGTCGTCCAGCTCTATCAGATCTACGGCGATCTCACCCGGGGTGAAGAACGGATCATCAAGCTGATCGATGAATTCGGAATCATCAAGACCGAGTAAAATTGAAATACTAATCACCAATATCGTTTTTTAGAAATTCAGCCAGTCCGGAACGCAATCCAGCCGGACTGGTTTTTAATCATGATCCTGCAGACAAGCGTCCCGGCCTCCTTATACAAGCTGAAGGCTGTTCCCGATACCGGTAAACAGAAAACGCTGTATAAACAGGCGTGCAGACATTCATTCCTCTTAGTGCTTAAATCAGTCATGAGACCGTTTGCTTTTTTTACCGTATACGAGTTGGACGGTATTACCCTGAATCATAAGGAGCATCCATGCATACCGGTATTTCAAAAATATTAAACTGTTTTTCAGCGCTGCTACTGGTTCTGATAATTGGCGGCACCGCCGGCGCCCAGTCCGAATTTGTCGCGCCATCCGGATTGAACGAGGCCCAACTGATTACCGCGGTAGATGCGTTTATTCAGGAAAACGAGCCGGACACGGCAGGCGCCGCCATCTCGATTTTCCGGAATGAGCAGACAATCCATCAATGGTACATCGGAGAAGCGGACATCGAAAACGATGTTCCGGTCAGCGATCAAACGGTATTTGAATGGGGGTCTGTGACCAAAACGTTGGTATGGGTCAGTGCGCTGCAGCTTTGGGAACAGGGGAAGCTTGACCTGGAGGCAGATGTCCGGACTTACCTGCCGGACGGATTTTTTACGAAACGAAAAAACGATGATCCGGTCACCTATCTGAATCTGATGCACCATAACGCGGGCTGGGAAGAGATGGTAAAAGATCTTTTCCTGCCGCAAGGCTCCGGTTTCAATGGTCTGGAAGCGGAATTAAAAAGTCATGAACCGCTTCAGATTTATGAAACGGAGCAGTACACTGCCTATTCAAACTGGGGTGTCGCTTTGGCGGGACATATCATTGAGCGGATCAGCGGATTGACTTTCGCCGATTACGTTCACCGGAACATTTTCGAACCACTGGGAATGACGCAGACGGCGCTGCTGCCCGACCTGTCGGATAATGCCTGGGTCCGCGCCCGGCGGCCGGTCACACAGGGATATACGGTCATCAACCGGTTGATCTCTCCGAACTGGTATCAGATCAATCTGTATCCGGCGGGAATGGCGACCAGCACGCTGCGCGATTTCGAGCTTTTCGGAAAAGCGCTCGCCGGAGATGAGAACGGGAATACGCCCCTGTTCGCAAAAGCGGCGACATTAAAAAAACTGCTGGAGCCGACTTTGTATTACGGCGACCGGGCCTACCCGCGCAACGCACATGGATTTTGGGCAATGGGCTATTCCGTGCCGGTTTATGGGCATGGCGGGAATACGGCAGCCCATTCAGCGATACTCTTACTGGATCCCGCCAGTCATATTGGGACAGTTGTCCTGACAAACCAATCCGGAGAACAGGTTTTCAACGACGGGCTGGGACCGATTCTGTACGGTGACTTTATCCCCGGAGAATCAGCTGCCGACCCGGAACCGATCGAAGAAGGGGTTTATCAAAGCTCCCGGACAGTCCAAAATGGGTTCGCGAAAATCTATAGCCTGATGAACCGTCCGTCTTTCCGGAAAACCGATGCCGGATATGAGGGCGCAGCACTGGGGCAAAAGATCCCGCTCCAATATGCGGCGGCAGACCTGGTGAACGCCAAGGGTATGGTCGGCGCACTCGGCAAAGACCGGAACGGAAATTCAACGATCCAGTTCTATGTCATGGACTTGTATAAAATCCCGGAACTGCAAAATATTCTTGAATGGGCTGTTCTCGTTTTGTGGATATCGGCGGTTCTGTATAGCCTGGTCATGCTGATTCTGGGTGTGATCAACGCAATCCGGGTGAAAAACGGGAAGCCGCCGGCAAGTTATGCTGCGGACTGGAAACGCACCTTCACCTATCTGTTTTCAATCCTGTCACTGGTGACCGTGCTGCTGCTCGCGGCCGGCATTCTGACATACCAGCCCAGTGGATCATACCCGTTCGGCCTCTATACATCGATTCAGCTGGCACTGATGGTCCTGATGGCATTGTTGTTCGTGTGGCAGCTGTTCGGGCTGATTTCATCCGGCGCCACGCCGCGGGTGCGCGGGATATTCGCCTGTCTGGTAGCGCTGGTTGTGACGTTCACGACCTATTATTGGCAGTTCTACCGGCTGTGATCCGTTCCGGCCGTCTGCCGGAAAACGAAAATGCTGGTCAGAACATAAAACACAATCGCGGCCAGATTGAAATCCGCCCCGGTCAACGGCACCGACAGCGCGGACGGGAGCAGCGGCGTAAGCACACCGACAATGAGCGTCATTGAGAGTGGCGTAAACAGGCCAAAAACGCGCGGGAAAGCTGTTTTCCCGCGCAGAATCGCGATGGTAACCAGCAGCCAACCCACCGCCGTCAGCCCAACCGCCGCCGCCCAGGTGATAGTCAGCACCTGCACAAAAGTTTCGCCCAGCGCAAAAACCGTCCCGGCACTGGCGCTATCCAGGAGCAGCGCCGTTTTATATGTCTCACCGACATAGAAGAAAGACGCGTGCGCCAACGGCGACCATGAAAACCCGATAAACAGCAGCAGAATACTCAGCGCCGTGTATTTTTGCCCGGACGGTTTGATCAGCTGCGAAATATGGTACAGCGCGAAGAACATCAGCGGGATGGTAAAAGCCGCAATCAGCGCGCCCGCCGTCAGCCGCCGGGTGGAGCCTTCCAGCATCAAAACAGCCAGCTCTTTATTCTGAATTACGGCGGATTGCGCAATCTCCGGGTAATCCGCCAGATCCGGTTCAAACCCCACCAGCAGAATGTCCCCGATCGTCCAGGTGACGCCACTCAGTAGTCCCGACAGCGCGGACAACTTCATTCGCACAGTTTTCTGCATACAGTCCCTCATTTCTGTTTCTGTGGATACCGCAAGTTAGTTATCCTTAACTTCTCTTTATCATACAGTCTTTGACTGTTCTTGTCAAAACAATACGGGAAGAACTGTTCAAAATTTGGATGATCTTTTCAAATAAAAAAGGGGAACCTTGTTGTTCTTGTGAAGAAGAGCAAAAGGGTATGCAAATGAGCCGTCTTGCAGTGGCTTTCTGTAGCGGAGGCCAGTGACCCTCCCATATCCGGAGAGGTTTTGCAAACTTCCATCCTTTTGACACGCGAGTTATCATTCGGATTCCGGCAAGTGAAGTCAACGCTTGTTTTCCAGATATCACAAACCGGAACCGGGCGGCTCATTACAATAGGAATCAAACGTCCGACTGTTTATTCAGTCCGCGCAAAAGGATCAGCGACAAAACTCCGCATGCCAGCAGGCTACATAAACTGAGGACAGCCTGTCCGGGCACCGCTTCATAATATCCCGCCACGGTAAAGGCTGCCGTCACCGGATAAATCGAGCGCAGCGGCTGTTGCATTCCGGCAAATAAAGCGCCAAACGAATAGATTTCGGCAAATAACAAAGCCAGCCAGTAACTCTTTTTCAGCCGGGAGACAATCGCGATGACAGGCGACACGGCCAGGAAGATCCCGATCCCCTCCACGAGATATATTCTGGCAAAACGAAAGATACTCCTCGCATCCAGCAAAGCGCCGTGCAGTGCAACCTCCGTGACCAGCGTGACCATGAACAGGAACGCATACAGAAGCACGGCCAGCAGCGCGGTTACAATCATCTTTGCCCCGATCAGTTTCGGCCTGCTGACCGGGATCAAAACGAGCGACTTCATCGTATCTTCCTGATCTTCCCGGCAGATCAGATAACTCCCCACCAACGCGACCAGCGCCGGCAGTACATACAGGCTGCCCAGGGATTGCGCCGCGGTCATGTACCACCCGACGGTATCGATATACCGCCGGCCATAATACGTGAACTGTCCCTGCATGAACACGATCAACGCGACCATCACTGCGGAAAAAAAGGCAATCCATAAAATTTTTGAGCGCTTCAGTTTTACGCTTTCAGCCCATAAGATTGTCCGCATCAGATTCCTCTGCTTTCTTTTGACAGCATGATATTCGTCCCGACAACGGAAGCGAATCCCCAAATACCGATACAGAAAAAGACTTTGGCCAAATTCACCGGCTCGTTTAGAACAACCCCGGGAATGTTCCGCATCAGAATCGCTGTCATGCTGGAGAGCGGATGGGCATACATGGCAACCATCATTAAAATAAATCCGAGGAACGTGTAAACAACGGTGCAGCAAACCGGCAGGAGATAGCCCCGCTGTGAAACAGCTACCGCCAACACAGGCAGCATGGCGAAGGGCGCCAAGAATCCGATTTCCAGACACTTGATCAACAAAAAAGCAACGCTTTCAGCGGTGAACACGATCAATCCCGATATAACGCCGGCGAAGATGGAGCCAAAAGCTGCCAGCAGCATAAAGCAGACGGAATAGAACAGAACGATGGCGAATTTACTGAAAAAATAGCCCATCCGGCTGACGGGGATGATCCACAGCTGTTTCAGCAGTTCATTCTGGTTTTCGTCATACGCCAGCATCGTGCAGAGCAAGCCCAGCACAAACGGCAGAATGATCCAAGGTGTGTAAGAAAAAGCCGCCCATTTGTAAAACTGCAGCGGATCAATTTCCGCCGCACTGGAGCCGCCAAAATAGAAGATGGAAATCAGCGGCATGAACAGGGCGGCAAGCAGCATCAGCCAGACAAACTTCCGGCGGCGGAGCTTCAGAAATTCGGTGAGGATCAGGTTAAGCAATGCCTTCCCCTCCTGTGACCTTTTTAAAATAGTCCTCCAGCGTATCGTTGCATCGCTGGGAACTGATCACCGAAATATTTTCCGTCATCAGCGTCTTGTTGACCTCGGCCATATCCAACGTCGTATCGTAAAGCTGCAATGTATGCAGATCCTGTACCGAATAATCAGTCACATGGAACCGGTTCTCGAGCACCAACGCGGCCTTTGCCGTATCCGAAACCTGCAGCAGAATATACTTGCTGTTTTTCTTTTGAAGCTCCGCCAGGCTGTTTTCTTCCAACAAGACGCCGTTATGAAGAATACCGATATCATCCGCCAGCAGCGTGACTTCGGAGAGAATATGACTGGAGATCAAAACCGTCTTCTCCCATTCCACGCACAGATTGCGGATGAAATTCCGGACTTCGGCGATGCCGATCGGATCAAGTCCGTTGGTCGGTTCGTCCAGGATCAGCAGTTCGGGATCATGCAGGATCGCGTTGGCAATGCCAAGCCGCTGTTTCATGCCCAGGGAATATTGACTGAAAAGCTTTTTGTCTTGATAAGGCAGCCCGACCACCGCGAGCACTTCCTTTACGGCATCAGGTTTCGCGGTTCCGCGCAGTTTCGCGAAGATTTCAAGATTTTCCGTCCCCGTCAAATTGGGGTAGAATCCGGGTGTTTCGATAATCGCACCGATACGGGGATAAATGCGTTTCTCATTGCCGCCGAGCTTCTGCCCGAAAAGGTCAACTTCGCCGGAGGTGATGGAAGTGAGCCCCAGGATCATTTTCATCACGGTGGTCTTGCCCGCGCCATTGCGGCCCAGCAGTCCGTAAATCCGGCCTTTTCTCACATGGAGATTCACTTTATTCACGACAGTCTGTTCTCCATATACTTTTGTCAGCTGCCGGGTTTCAATAATCAGTGGTTCCAATTTAATTTTTTTCCTTTCGGATTTTCAGTATAGCGCGGGAACCTTGCCAAAACCTTGCCGGGATCTTGTTTTTTTCTTATTTGATGGAGATGTCAAAAGTCAAATTGAGGAAAGAGAAAACCTGCTGTTATCAACGGGCCTTCGGAAGGATCACGCTGAACGCCGTACCGCCATGCGGCGGACACTCGACCCGGATCCCTCCGCCATGTGCTGTGACCAATTCCCGGACAATGGACAGTCCGAGCCCGTTTCCCTGGCTTGTACGGGATTCGTCACAGCGGTAAAGCCGTTCAAAAATGTAAGGCAGATCCTTTTCCGGGATCCCTTTCCCGTTGTCCGCCACGATAACCGTCGCCTGCCTTTCGTCCTCCAGAATACGCACCGAAACCCGGTCACCATGACTGTGAAACAGCACGTTTTCCAGCAAATTGTTCAGAATCCGGGCATAGGCATTTCTATCGACACGCAAAGAATACTCCGCATCGGGAATGTTGATCTCATAAGTAAATTGCGCTGTTTGAATGGCTCAAACTGAAAAATTTGTTCTTTTGCGTCTAATTTGACCCATTCAAACAGCGCTTCAACAAAATTTTTCAGCTGCTGCGCTTTATCCAGCGCCACGCTGATATACGTTTCCTTTTCATCGCCGGTTACCATCTTTTCGTAGACGGCCTCCAAATATCCGGTCAGAGAGGCCAGCGGTGTTTTCACGTCATGCGAAAGGCTGGTCATCAGACGCTTATAGGATTGCTCCGAACGTTTCAGCTGGACAAGCTGAGTTTGATCTTTAACAACGATTTCATTGACGTGATAGCAGATCGTCCGGGCCATATCGCTTTTTCGGGTGAGGATGCGGCGATTCAGATTCCCTTTCTCGATGTCGTCCAGAACCTCCTGAATGGCTCCAAGCTGTTCTTTTACGCGCATCAGCGCTGCGGCAAGCAAGAGGATGCCGCAGAGAAAAAGCAACGACAACACAAGAAAAAACAGTGTCCAATTCATCGGTCAGGCCTCCTTATTAAAACGGTAGCCGACGCCGTGGACGGTCAGGATATAAAAAGGATGTTCCGCGTCCGGCTCGATCTTTTTCCGCAATTTGCTGATAAAGGACATAATATTTCCGTCATCCAAAGCATAAGCATCCCCCCAGACTTGCGTGTAAATCTGTTTTCTGGTAAAGACCCGCCCTTTGTTAGAAGCCAGAAAAGCCAATAAATCGAATTCCTTGCCGGTGAGTTCAACCGGTTCTCCATGGATGGAAACGGTCCGGTTCGCCCGGTCAATCACCATCTCTCGCAATTGAAGAAGATCCGGCGCTGCCGGCTGATTAAACGTGGTATAACGCCGGACCAGCGACCCCACCCGCGCCATCAGTTCGTTGAGACTGAACGGCTTCGTCAGGTAATCGTCCGCCCCAAGACGCAGTCCGGTCACCTTGTCAATTTCATCGCCTTTCGCTGTCAGCATCAGCACAGGAACCGTGCTGTTTCTTCGGATTTCGGTCAAAACCTGGAACCCATTCATGCCGGGCAGCATCACATCCAAAATAATGAGACAATAAGCAGCGTTGGGATCCGCCATTTTACCCAGGCCTTCCCCGCCGGTATACGCGACATCTGCCTGCAGTCCCTCCTGCGCCGCGCATTTTTTCATTAAAACGCACAATTCTATATCATCGTCGATGATTAATACCTGGTTCCACTTTCTTTCCGGGAACGCGAATTCCCCTTTTCACGCTCCGTTGATCCGAAAGGAACATCCCCGCATCTATTCCAGTATATTTCTTTCATCCAAAATATACCATGGGGGCGCCGGTGTTTCAGGATTATGAAATTTGGGCAAACCGCTCCATTTTCGAAACACTGACGACGTTTCGCATGGCCGCGGGTTTATAACAAAGCACCGATCCGAAGACAAAGTCCGCTTTCGACAGAAAAGCGACTGTTTTTTATTCCCATGTCCCGGCGGACAATGGCGCAAAAAAGCCTCCCGACCGCACAACGCGGATCGGGAAGCTGCCAAACGCTGTGTGAAAAAAACCGTTAAAACCTGACTGTTACCGTCTGAGATGGGCCCAGAATCACGTCGGCCTCGCGGACATGGATCTCGTAAACGTCCAAAAACCGGCCGATGACGGCCAGCGTTTGTTCAAACCCGGAAATCTGCGCAATGAACAGATCTTTGACTTCATCCATCGAGAAATCACTTTTGCGAACCGTCGCATTTTTGCTGCGAACATGCGCGTGCCCATCTGCGGGCATCGGAACTGTCGAAAATGCGACCTTCTCGTCTTTTTCGAATTCGGTAGTCTTCTCGCTGCCCCGCCTGGTTGAAAAGTAGATTACCCCGGGTCTTCCGGCATCCGCGCAATGATTGACGATCCTGACATTCGGCAGCCCGTCCATCAAATTGGCCAGCGCGATGCAGGCCGCCTTTTTCACGATATGAGTAAATTCCTGATTGGCATCCATTCTTTCATAAACTCCTTCTTTGCTTTTTAACATATCATACGGACTATCGTTGACAGCTGTATGTCAGCAATTAAAATAAGAAAAGGATTTGGATTTTCAGGCAGAAAACAGGCGGGATCCAATCAAGTAAACGGGCAAGGGAAGGAAAAATGAAAACTGACCGGCTGATCTCGATCATTCTGCTTCTACTGGAACGGGAAAAAATCAGCGCCAAAGAATTGTCGGAAACGTTTGAAGTGTCACTGCGGACCATTTACCGCGATATCGACACCATCAACCTGGCCGGCGTTCCGATTCTTTCCACACCCGGCGTCAACGGCGGCTTTCAGATCATGGAGCGGTACAAAGTCGATAAAAAAGTGTTCTCGGCTTCGGATATCGTGACGCTTTTAAAGGGTCTCGAGAGCGTCTCCACAATTTTAAGCCGGGAAGAGCTCATCAACACGTTTGTGAAGGTCAAAAGCCTGATCCCATCCGAAAAAGCAAACGAAATCGAATTGAAATCGAATCAGATCCTGATCGATCTGCAGCCATGGAAAGGCAACCCCAATATACAGCTTTTTCTCGATATCATCCATGCCGCGCTGCGCGAACAGAAACTGGCCGCTTTTGACTATTTCGACCGGAAAGGGCAAAGCAGCCAGCGGAAAATCGAACCGACCCGGCTGATTTTAAAAGGAAATAGCTGGTATGTGCAGGGATTCTGCCTTGACCGGCAGGACTTCCGTCTGTTCAAAATATCCCGTATGGCCGGGCTGACGATGCTGGACGAGCCGTTTTCCCCGCGGGAAACGCCGCCGGTCATCTCGGATTTTGTGGAAATGATGACAAAAAGACAACTCACGGTCAAACTGCTTGTTCACGAATCGGCCAGGGACAGCGTGATGGACTACTGCAATGCGGAAAACATTACGCCTTACGGGGAGCACCATTTCATCGCACTGATGCCGTTCATCGATGACGATGCCGGCTATAATCTCCTGCTGAGTTTCGGTGACCGCTGCGAATGCCTGGAACCGCCGGAAATCAGGGATGAGCTGATCCGCCGGATCGAAAACCTGTCCAGGCTGTATCGGCAGTCCCCGGCATAGGCGCGCCTGCAATAACACTTTCCCGGCGTATACGCTTCTCAATCAAAAGTTTTGGCGGTTTCCAGGTCAGGAGGCTGACCCAACAGCAGCCATCCGGTCATAGATTTTGCGAATCGTGTTCAGGTTGCGGCTGGTAAATTGTTCCCGCATGTCCTTACGGGCGAGTATTTTCGAAAACCCGGCGTCCAGTGTGGAGCCTTTCGGCCCCTGCCAGTAAAACACACCGTTCTTCACCGCCGCCCCTTCAAAAGCGACCGGGGTAATTTCTTTGAATTTGTCCCATAAAAGCGTTTCCGCTCCCGCTTCGCCGACGAATGCGTAGCTGTGCAGCGTGTCGGAAGGCGCAAAAGGATTGCTGAGCAGAATATTGCTGACTTCAGCCCTGTCCTTCACGAAGAGATTCGCCTGATAGGCATAATGGGACGAAACGGCCGATTCAAGCTGTTCCCGCAGCGTTTCTTTCGGCAGATCCGACTGAAACACGAGATTGCCGGAAGTTAAAACAGAGCTGACGGCTTTCATCCCGGCCTGTGTGAAAACGGCGCAGACTTCCGCCATTTTCATCGTGCGTCCGTTCAGATTGACGCCTCGCAAAAAAGCGCAGAAAACAGGGATCATTTTATCCTCCGCATCCAGATTTCACTGCCGGCACAGCCGCAGAGGCTGCCGAAACGCGCCGGCCTGTGGCAGACATCACCCCGGCAGCAATTCGATTTTCATTTTGCCGTTTTTTCAGGCACCCGCCAGGATTCTTAATCGAATTATATCGTGCCAGGCCGCAGCGCCGGCGCCGGAAAGCAGGATGCGGTATAAAAAAGATCCCATCGTTCTGCCGGTTTGCACTTATTGAAAAAGATTTGCCGGTGTCATTCCGCCCGCAGCCTGTCCAAAAACCGGCTCACAGTATCCAGAAACAATTCGGGTTCGTCAAGGTTTATCGCGTGGCCGCTTTTTTGGAACACCATGTATTCAGTGTTTTTCCTCCGCTGCGCCATTTCTTCGATATGATCCTGCTTGACGACCCACGACTTTTTGCCGTGCAGCAGCAGCGCGGGGCAAGCCGAATTCAGAAAATCCGCCCACCAACCACCGTTGATGTTTTCCTGTGATTCGCCCAGGTTCGCTTTATCAAAGCGGAACTGCCAGCCCGTTCCCGTTTCCACCGCGCTTTCAAGGAAATAGCCGGCGGCGCGGATCCCGAACCGGCGCAGACTGTATCCCAGCGCCTGAAGTGTGGGTGCATCATCAGCAATTTCCGAAGCAAAGGAAGCGTCATCTTTTTCGACAGCCCCGGCATCCTCGATCAGCAAACCTTTTATCAGATCGTTACGCTTCGACGCGATCTGATAAGCGTTGATGCCACCGAGCGAATGCCCCAGAAGGACCACCGGCATATTGTCAAGCACCGTTTCGATAAACGTCAGAACATCCCCGATATAATCGGCTCTTCCATAACAGCCCTTTTCGGCATGGTCGCTCCAGCCGTGGCCGCGCTGGTCGAGGCTGTAAACATGCCAGTCCGCCAATCGTTCCATCAGCCCCGCGTAATACCGCGCGCAGCCAAAATGCCCGTGCAGGCACAGCAAAACCGGCTTGCCCGCTTGTTCGTTATCCAGATACGACAATTTCAGGTTTCCCGAATGATAAAATTTTCGGATCATATTGTTCCACTCCTGTTCAATATTTTGCTGTTTTCAGCATAACCGCCCATTGTTGACATCTGTGTGTCAGCAATGAAAACTGAAAGAAAAAAATCACCATATTTCAAATCGACGTCAAAAAAATCAGCAATTCGAAATATGGCCTGAAACCAAAAGTATGAACCAAAAAAAGGGGTATTGGTTGTTCTCTTTCCGTTTTATTCGGATTTTTTTGAACTTTCGCTTTTTTTGTCAAAAGATTGTTGTCATATGAAAACAGTTCGATTATCCTTATAGCGGAAAGGATCAAATGAACGAAATAAGCTCTTTTTCCATGATCAGTGTTTTCACGGCGGGATTGTTATCTTTTTTTTCTCCCTGCATTTTTCCGCTGCTCCCGGTTTATATCAGCATCCTGACCGACCGAAAGGCTCCGGTGCAGGCAGGCAACAGCGACGAAATTACCGGAGAAGCCGCGCTGACGGCTCCCCGAAACAGAAGTGCGGTTCCGGGCGCGCTGGTCAAACCGCTCCTGTTCACCGCCGGGTTGGCCGTGGCTTTTATCATTCTTGGGTTCGGCGCCGGCAGCCTCGGCAGTTGGGTCAACAGCCGCCTGGTGACGCTGATTGGCGGCGCTTTGGTCGTGCTGCTGGGTCTCTTCCAGATGGAACTGATTTCGCTCCCTTGGCTGCAGCAGACACACAAG
>CALAEB010000404.1 GCA_937890875.1 uncultured Anaerolineaceae bacterium
GTTGTGTTCAAAGCTTCCGGATTGGAGATCCCGCTGAGTGTTCAAGATCATTTCAGGCACACAAGTATCTGATCAGGAAACTTCATTTTGACAAAAATGCCTGTGATTCTGTTGCATTTGCACAGAACGAAAATGCAACAGAATCACAGAATCTTCTTCTGTTGTTTCGAACTGTTGTCAGTTATGCTTTTCTTATCGATCAATACGCCGATGATGACCACGGTAACAACGGCAGCAACGGCGGCAATGACGATTGGTACTATTGGTGTTCCTCCTTTCTGTTTTTTTTTGCAAATATTACGGGTTTCTGTAATCCGGGTACCATTCAGCCCGGCAGGCTGTTGGCCGGACAGCTGAAGCTCCGAAACATCCGGCAAAACTGTACCAATCAAACCAATAGCGCAGGCTGCGACTGCTGTAATTGAACGCCTGGCGTTTTCCAAACGTTTGATTTCTTTGATATGAGATTTAAACTGCATTGTTTGCTCCGTTTCCTCTTCTCAGAAAAATAATTTGCAGCCAGCGGTTGTTTCAGTGCGGTCGGCTTCCGAAAATCCCATGAATGTCCATGAGCTTTTCCAAGTTTGGACATCGGGAAACAAAACGGCCTGTCAAGGAGGGGGACGCAAAAGGGCTTTGATTTCATCCAGATGTTCTTCGACAGCTTTCTCGCCCGCCATTACTGATTCTTCCACCCGTTCATACCCG
Source organism: uncultured Anaerolineaceae bacterium (assembly GCA_937890875.1). Classification (GTDB taxonomy): domain Bacteria; phylum Chloroflexota; class Anaerolineae; order Anaerolineales; family Anaerolineaceae; genus Flexilinea. The sequence goes on from CALAEB010000404.1 coordinate 709, forward strand.
GCGAAAGAATTAATGTCTTTCGGAAGGTCCGGCTGTATCAGCAAAGCGGGCGGAAATTGGCGCAATTTATTCTCTTGCTCAATAATTCTCAAGGTGTAGAGGGTCTCTGAAAGCGTGTCCAGCGTATAGGACAGTCTTTTCGGGATCCAGGGTTTTTTTGCAATCCAGTCCCCGATCTTAACCTGACTGGATAAGCCGATATCGACAGCGATCACAATATCGGCACCCATGTCGGTGGCGACGTCAACCGGGAGATTGTTCAGGACGCCGCCGTCAACCAACTTCCACTCATTTAATTCCAATGGCATGAAGACACCCGGAATCGATATTGTCGCCCTGACCGCGACGGCAACCGGGCCTTCACGAAAGATGATTTCCCGGTGAGAATTGAGGTCTACGGCTACGAGAGCCAGCGGCAGGCGAAGATCGGAAAAGGTCTTTTCTCCGAATTCACGGTGAAAGAATTCCATCAGCCGTTTGCCGCGGATCACGCCGCCGTTCGGAAAGCCGGGATCGGCTAACCGCAGCATTCCATAATTTCGGGTGGTTGAGATTGCTATTTGTTCAAGATCCGCAGCGGAGTATCCGGCGGCGAAACCGGCAGCGATGACCCCGCCCATGCTGGTTCCGGCCAGGTAGTCGATCGGGATCCCTTCCCGTTCGAAGGCTCGCAAAGCGCCGATATGGGCCATACCGCGTGCTCCCCCGCCGCTTAAAACAAGTCCGATTGTTGGTCTGTCCAATATTTTCTCTCCATGAAAAAATGCTCTTTTGTCGAAAGGATCATGACAGGTGTCTCACGCAGGCTATTTCTCGGCAATTTCTTCCTGTTCAACCTGGTCCGGAGGAAACGCTGCGGAAAAATCCAGATCCATCAACGGGAATTCCTTGGCGACCAGCGGAAGCAGGGAATTCATCAGCTCTGCCCGTTGTTCGCGGCTCATGTCCGCCAGAATGCTGCCCAGGTGTTCGTCGATGATCGTCTTATAAAAACCGGCGCGCTGTTCGTTGGGAATACGTTTCTCAACAGAAGGCCATAGCTGCATGGCCAGTTTCGCAAGATCCTCGGGAGAATATTGCTTTGCCATCAGTTTTCCAAACCAAAGTGCCAAATTCATAAATATCAGCCACCTTTCTTTCATTTACTTGTGTTTTTTCTTCCACCAATCGAAGTACCAGAGCAGGATAAGCATGGTTCCATAGAGAAGAAGGATATGAACAAACCTGATGTGATTAGTGAAGTAAGGAATCATTTCGATTGAGACCCTTTGTATATTTCTTTCTTTTTTTATTCCCATGCATTCAAGATCATTTCCGGATACTGAAACTGGCAAGGAGAATTGAGCACAAAGGCGGTTTTTCTTTTCACTCCCGGAAAATTTATTCTGCCGATGGAGATGCGATTTCTGGCTTGTTTATCCGAAATTAACGAAAATATTGGATAAAAAAATTAACCGACCAAAATTTGGGCAACCTCACGCGCAAACTCGCTTAACAGTTGGCGGCTCTCTTTGTTCAAATGGATCAGAGAATCTTCATAGCGGCTGAGCTGCGCTACTAAAGCCGACGAAAAATTACGGTTCGTACGTTCCAGCACCGAAAGAAACATTGTGATGCCGCTTAAAACGCTCAGGCCAACTTCTTCCGGCAGTCCAATTTTTTTCAGACTGCTTAAAACGACACGGATTTCAGGAGCATCCTTGACCGACCTCAACACAAGAATCACCGCGGTGATCATTTCCGTCATAAACATCAGCGGTGAGCGATTCTCCGGCATCCTGGCAATCAGGTTGGCGAGGAGCGCTTCATAATCATCCCCTTCCCCTTGCCGCAACTGGCATAAGATGTGTTCCTTGAACTTCTGCCAATCCTCTAAGCCGGTATTTCCGCTCAGCTGCGCGATCAGCCGTTTCGCCTCCTTTGTGGGTGAGAAAAAGACCGTAGGGCGGCCCGGACCATGCTGGTCAGGCCTGGGTTGGTATTCCGCCTGTACTAACCCACGCTCTTCTAAAAGCCGCAGCATTTCGTATGCAGTTACATTGCCGACCCCGAGATGCTCAGCGACCGTCACATAATGCACAGACTGTTCCAGTTCCTGGTAAATATCCAAAAACTGGCTCAAAAACTGTTGTTGTCTGTAGGTCAGGTTCTTTTTCATAGTTTTCCGAAAATAACGAATCTATTATCATTTAAATATTTTCTTTTGTCAAGTATCTTTTTTGTTCAATAATTCGAATGAAAAAGACCACCGAATTTCGAACAGTCCGGCCATGTTTTGCTTGACTTTCACGCTCGCTTTGTGTTACTATGTATTCAGTCGCGGATGCATACAGTTCATAATTAAAGAGCGTATGGCGACGCAGAAATAAAGGAGGAAATAAAATGGCTGACTATACTTCAAAAATCAATGTCTTTCTTGCAGATCAGATTCTATTTTTTATAAAACTGCATAATTTGCACTGGTATATTAAGGGAAGCAGTTTTTTCACCCTGCATGCCGAATATGAGAAACTTTATGACGAAGCGAATGAGATTCTGGACGAGGTAGCGGAAAGACTGCTCCAGTTGGATGCCGCACCGGTCGCTTCCCTCAAAGAGGTGAAGAAACTCGCGACTCTCGTGGAGAGAGAATCGGAACCGGTGGACGGGAAAGATTCTGTCAAGATTTTGCTTGAGGATTATGAAAAATTGCAGGCTTCAGCGACTGAGATCATCCGGCTGGCCGCAGAGGCCGGCGACGAAGGGACTGCCGATCAGTTTACCGGTTATATCCGTTCTTATTCCAAGATTGTCTGGATGCTGAAGTCTTATCTGAAATAATTTCGCCGTTGGATTGACCGGTTCAGATCAATAAAATCCGGTTCGAAACCGGAATCATCGAAGATCCGGCACAACCATTTTTTGAACAAAACGAAGGTGTCTTCAGCGCTTGGGGACGCCTTCTTTATTGGAAAATAGTCGTTAGTCCCGTTCGATTTCGTATAGTGTCAGGATGATCGAGGCGATCGCCGCGGTTTCCATCCGGTAGATTCTTGTTCCCAGTGTAACCGGCTGCCAGCCGTGGAGGATAGCCAGTCCGGCTTCCCTGGCGGAGAACCCGCCTTCCGGTCCGATGAAAAGCGCGGTCTTTTTGACTCCGGCTTTTACCGGTTCCAGCATTACCCGCAGCGTTCGCTCCCGTTCTTCTTCCCAAAAAAACAATTTACAGCTCGTATCTATCTCCATGCGGACCGCTGCAGCCAGCTCCTGCGGCGGATAAAGCCTTGGGATGATGCCGCGTCCGGATTGTTCGGCTGCTTCCTGGAGGATTTTTCCCCAGCGCGGAAGTTTGGCATCGCTGTTTTTATCCCGGCGTACCAGGCTGCGTTCTGTGTAAACCGGGACAATGGCTGAAACGCCGGCTTCGGTGCATTTCTGCAGAATCCATTCGAATTTTTCCCGCTGTGTCAGCGCAAGGTAAAGTTTCAGCGAACACGCCGGTTCTGTTTCGACCGGATACGAACGCAGGATGTGTCCATGAATGGTGTCCATGTCCGCATATTCCAGTTCGGCTTCAAATGCGGTCCCGCTGTTATCCAGCA
>CALAEB010000405.1 GCA_937890875.1 uncultured Anaerolineaceae bacterium
GACGGTTGGGACCGATCTTGAACAGGCATACATTCGCGCCGAGTATGTTGAAGACGCGGCGACAATTCTGCATCACGCGAAACAGATCGGAACGCCGGTTGTGCTCCCTGTGGCATAATATTGGCCGGCGATTCGAAATACGGAGGCTCCCGTATTTCGAATCGGTGTTTGAACCCGCGAATTCCTTGCCGAAAAGCAAAATCAGAGTATAATAGTGACGTTGTTCAGGGGCCTGGCTCAGTCCGGATAGAGTGCACGGTTCGGGTCCGTGAGGTCGGCGGTTCAAATCCGCCCGCCCCGACAGAAAAGATATCTTGTTAAGTGAGGTATCTTTTTTTTATTTTTTGATTCATAATGCGAAATATTCGGATCCTTTTCCCATCAAGCGGAAAATCTGTGCCTCGTCTGTATTTTGCTGATTGAAAAAAAGGACCGGCGTATTCCTCCCGGAACCTGAGTTGTTATTTTTACTTTGATTCTGATTGGGTTGATACGAATACATGTTTTTCGATTCCATTAATTCAGGGAAAATGGCATTGTTCTTGCACAGGTTATTCTGTGAAAACGTAAATGCAGATTTTCGAAAAGGAATTTTCGCGCTATGAGTAAAAACGGTTCCCTGAAAAAGCGATTCTGTCTTCTGATACTGATATTTTCCATCCTTGTTATTCCCCTGGCCGGTTGTTCGAACGGGCAGGAAGACAATGCGTCCGCTCAAAAGAGCAATGCGGCGTTGGTTCCGAAAGCGGATATTAGCTCGTTTATTACTATAACGGGAATATCCTTAGAATATTTATCTTCTTCCGGTTGGATGCCTTATGTTGACGGACAGCATCAGTTGACGGTAGGCGATTCCATCCGTATCCGGGTGGAATGGGAAATTACCGAAGAGAATATGAGAAGTGTCAATCCGTATGACGACTTTAGTATTCCGATTACGACCAATCCAAATTTCCTGGAGATCAGCAACTCGGATGTTGCCGCTTTGAATACTTCCGGTTCGTCGCCGATTCAGTTGGGAACGTGGCGAATTTATAACCGGAGGATCCAGTGTGAATTTGGACAGAATATCCAGGATATTTCTTTTCTGGTCAACGGATTTTTTATTGCCAGAGCAATCGTCATAGACGAAGGTCAGGAAGTGAATACGATTACGGTGAAAGACCAGGAGGTAAACGTAACGGACATTCAGCCAAATCAGGACACAGACGGCGGCGTGGGGCTTGGGACAAATACGCCCACACCTACCCCGACGGTAACCGGTACGATCACTCCGCTGGTAACCATGTCTGTCACGCCGACGCCTACCTCTCCACGGAATGCCACTGTCACGCCGACGCGACCCGCTGTAACGGTGACGCCATGGGTGCCGACCTGCTGTTTCCCGCCGACCGGATTCTCCTCCCGGAATTTGACGGTCCTGCCGGAGCAGTCGTCTTCTGTGGTGTATCACGCCTATGATTTCAAGATTGACATTCCTTCCCTGGATGTTCGGGCGGATGTGGTGGGTGTTCCGAGAAATGACAACGGATGGGAAGTGGATTGGCTGGAAAATCGGGTCGGACTGCTGGAAGGGAGCGCTTTGCCCGGTGAGGGCCCCAGTTATATTGCGGGGCATAACCATCTGAACAATATGGAGGGCGGGCCGTTTCTGCTCTTGAACGAATTGCAGAATAATGATCGCATCTTTATTCAGAACGGGTCCGGTGAACTGATCGAATTCATTGTTTACGCGAACGAGCTTTATGAGCCGGATGCGATCACTGCGGTACAGGAAAAAGAGGCGGCCTATCCGAATTCTTTGATTCTGGTCACTTGCGAAAATGAATCGGTTGAGGGCGGATACCTGGACCGGCGGATCGTTTTTGCCAGACCGCTGTAAAGACCTGAGCCCCGGATTGAGACCCCGCCCGGCTTCCGGTCAGGGATTTCAAATCCCTGACAAGTGAATAACAGATACACGGATATTTCTTTTCGGAATCCGAATGAATAGCTTCCGATGCGGGTATTGCGGAAGTGAACGACAGCGGCGGGCGGTTTGTTGTGGCGCCGATGGATAGCTGTCTGAAATATACGGATCTTTTTTCCGGCTTGGTTTGCCATTGATTTTCGGCAAGATGACGAATAACTGCAAAAAGTCAGGATAAAAATAACCGAAATTCATTTGTAAGACAACCTCGAAACTGTTAAAATGAAGATACGGAGGTCGGCATTGCCGGCGTTGGCATCTCCCATCGAAAAGCGCCCCCGGATGGATGACAGGGACTGGAAATCTCCAACTGACTCAAAGTGATCGTTCCTTTCGTTGACGGCTTTCACTTTTTGCTGATTAATCCCTGGCTTAGCACTGTTATGAGACTGTATAAATGGAGGAATGATGCTGATTTATAACGCAAAAGTTGTAACCTGGGAGAAACCGAACCGGGTGTTGGATGACACGGCCGTATATATCCGGGGAAATCTGATCAAGGAAGTCGGCCCCAGTGCTCAGTTGTTGCAGAAATACGCCGCGGAAGAAAAAATTGACGCGGATGGACAGCTCCTGATGCCGGGTAGCATCTGCGCGCATACCCATTTTTATGGCGCATATTCGCGCGGAATGGGAATTCCCGGCGTCCCGGCCAAGGATTTTCCGGAGATCCTGGAAAAGCTGTGGTACAAGTTGGATCGATCGCTTGACGAAGAGAGCACACGCCTTTCCGCGCAGGTATTTGCGATTGATGCCATCAAGGCCGGATGTACGACACTGTTTGATCATCATGCCTCGCCGGAATTTATTGACGGTTCGCTGGACGTGCTGGCGGAGGTGATCGATGAGAGCGGGCTGCGTGCGTCGCTGTGCTATGAAGTGACCGACCGGAACGGGAAGGACGGGACCAAAGCCGGGATCCGGGAAAATGTGCGTTTTCTCAAAAAGCTGCAGTCCGACGGCAATCTGGACGGCCGGCTGTCCGGCGCATTCGGAATTCATGCTTGTTTGTCGGTGGATGAGGCGACGCTGGATGACTGCGCCGCGGCGAAACCGGATGGATACGGGTTCCATATTCATCTGGCCGAATCTCAGGAGGACGAGTGGGACAGCCTTTATAAATACGGCGCCCGCTGCGGAGAACGGCTCTACAGGCACCATATTCTGGACGAGCGGACGATTGTGGCGCACGCGGTGCATGTGGACGCGCGCGAGATGGATCTTCTCAAAGAGACGGGCACCTGGATCTCCCATCAGCCCCGCTCGAACATGAATAACGCGGTCGGCGCAGCGCAGGTGGAATCCATGCTGGCCAACGGGATGAAAGTCTGCCTGGGTAACGACGGTTTCACCTTTGATATGTGGAGTGAATGGAAGACGGCTTATTTCCTGCAGAAAGTCATCCGGCGCGATCCGCGCCGGATGAACGGATATGATGTCCAGGAAATGGCGATTTATAATAACGCGAAGCTGGCTGGACAGGCGTTCGGCTATGGGGACAAATTCGGCATCATAGCGGTGGATGCGCCGGCGGATCTGATTCTGGTGGATTATGATCCGTTTACCGACCTGAACGCCGGGAATATCCCCTGGCACATTATTTTCGGGTTCCGTGAAGCGATGGTGACCACGACGATTGTGGCCGGCAAGGTGCTGATGCGCGACCGGAAGCTGACCACGCTGGATGAGAAGGCGATCAATGCCCATTCCCGGGAGAAGTGTCCGGATGTCTGGAAGCGGTTCAATGCGCTGCATGGGGTCAAGTGATCCCTGATTGAGCTGGTTTTTCGCCCCGTGCGGTTCTTGAATGGACGCACGGGGCTTTTTGGTTGAGAACAGAAGGATGACGATATGCGAACTGAAACTGAAATGATCCAGTTAATTATCAATATCGCGAAGGATGATCCACGCATTAAAGCAGTCTGGCTCAATGGTTCGCGGGCGAATAAGAATGCCCCAAAAGATATTTTTCAGGATTACGATATTGTCTATGTCGTTTCCGAGACGCAACCTTTTTATCAGGACGAATTCTGGATCGATCGTTTCGGACCGAGATTATATATGCAAATGCCGGAAAAAATGGACTTTCTGAGAGGAAAGGACTACAGTTTTGATGATATTTATGGTTGGCTGATCCAATTCGCGGATGGTAATCGAATGGATTTGCATGTCGAATCCGTCGCTTATGCACAAAAACATATTCATGATGACAAGTTATGCGTGGTGCTGTTGGACAAAGAGAATATCCTCCCTTTTATTCCGGAAGCTACCGATGTCGATTATCACGTGAAGAAACCCACAATGAATGATTTTTTGTGCGACTGCAACAACTTTTGGTGGTGTCTTAATAACGTTGCGAAGGGGCTATGGCGGGAGGAAATTCCCTATGTTATGGATATGCTTAATGATTGCATCCGGCCACATCTTGTTCATGTTCTTTCCTGGAAAATCGGGATCGAAACAAATTTTTCCTGCAGTGTCGGGAAATCGGGAAAGTATATGAACCGCTATTTGTCTCCGGAAATATGGAGTCGGTTTTTGAGCACCTATCCGGATGCCGATATCGAACATATCTGGAATACAACCATGATCATGTGCGCTTTGTTTGATGAAATCGCGTCCGAGGTTGCTGAAAGATATCAATACAGCTATGACCATGCGGAAGCGGAAGCGAGTCTGAACTTTCTCAAACATGTCCGATTCTTACCAAAGAATGCAAAAGAAATATATTCGTCTTTCGCATAGGTATTATTTGTTGGTTTGGGATCGTTTACCTGACTCAATGCTTTACGATGAAATGCTCCGATTTGACGCAAACGCCAAATAAGGACGTGTAAGCTTGTGATTTTGGCTTTCATGTCTGGAATGAAGCTATAATTTGAGAAGAGGGGAATCTGATGAAACAAAATTTCCTGCCTTCAGCGGATGGATATGATCAACAGCCGGCTGAACCGTTCAGTGCGGGTTCGATTGCCGAAACCCAACTTGCAACCCCGGAAGGGGCTTATACCACCTTCCGGACTTATGAGCGGTTTTTTGTTTTGAACTTATCCCGGCATTTTTCCAGGCTGGAAGAGACCTCCCGTCTGGCCGGACATCCGGTTCAGATCCGGCGTCCGCAGTTGAAAAGCATCCTTTCCACAATTGTTGCGGACTATGGCGAAGCGGAGTCCAGACTGCGCGTCACGGTCGATCTGAGCCGGACCGTCGGTGACCTCTACGCGGCGATCGAAAAGCTGTCCGTGCCCGCGCCTGCTTTGTATCAAAGCGGAATTGAAACGATTACCGAAGTCATGCACCGGGATAACCCCAAAGCCAAACTGAGCGGGTTCCTGGCGAAAGCAGCTGAGGCAAAACGGGAGGCCGGCAAGGATTATGAAGAGATCCTGATGGTGGATGAAAAAAACGATATTCTCGAAGGACTGAGCAGCAATTTTTACGGCATCCGGGACGGGAAACTTTTCACGGCCGAAGCGGGAGTGCTCTCCGGGACGACCCGGGATTATGTGCTCGGACTGGCCGGAGAACTCGGGATTCCGGTCATTCTGGAGCCGGTGCGGATCGACGAAACCGGAATGCTGGAAGAGGCTTTCATCACCAGCACCAGCCGCTCGATTCTGCCGGTCACCCAAATCAATGGCGTTCAAATCGGCGGGGGCGTTCCCGGTTCGCTGACCAGGCGGCTGATGACGGCGTTTACGGCTGATCTGCAACGGAATCTCGAGGCTTTGCGGGACAACAACGGAATAGCGTAATTTCGTGGAAAATTTTTTGAAGATCATCGGGAATAAATCTCAGGAGTGGGTACTTTGAGACCGCAATCCAGCCGTTTAAAATGCTGTTCAGAGCGACTTGAAATCGTCCCGCTTTGGTGTGATGAGGTCGGTTTTTTAGCCACGGATAAGAAAATATTTGAAGACAGCTTTGCGGTTCCATACGACGGTGAACCTTTGGTTGGGCACCTGCTTGAAGTTACCCAGGGACAGTACAAAAAGATTTTCGCTGACCAAGAAAACTATCTGTGGCACACATTTTGGATGATTGTGTTAAAGACTGAAAAAACAATCATTGGAAGTGCGGACTTCAAGGGGCCTCCGAATGAGAGCGGGGTGGTCGAAATCGGTTATGGCACCAATGAAGCCTACCGGAACCAAGGCTATACTTCGGAGGCAATTCGTTCAATGTGCAATTGGGCGTTCGAGCAACCCGGTATAAAAGAAATTCACGCTGAAACAGAGAAAGAGAACATTCCGTCTCATCGTGTCTTACAAAAATGCGGTTTTGAGGTATTTAATGAAACACAGGATTGTCTGTGGTGGAAACTGACAATTTCAGATGACGGACGGAAATAAATAACCGGGAAATATTTGTTCTGATAAAAAAAACAGAAAGGGTATCTCAGATCGAGATACCCTTTTTTATCATTTACAGAAACTGCGGATTAGTATTCGGGCATCGGAGCCGGAGCCGGTTTTTCAGGTTCCGGGATGTCGGTGACCAGGGCTTCGGTGGTCAGGATCATTGCCGCAATGGAAGCAGCATTTTCGAGCGCGCCGCGGGTAACCTTGGCCGGATCGATCACACCGCCGTCAACCATATCGATATAAGCGTCTTTCAGCACGTCATAACCGATGCGCTTCGATTTCTTTGATTTTTGCTGTGACAGAATGTTGGAGACGACCACTGCGCCGTCTTTGCCCGCGTTCTCAACAATTTTCCGCATCGGGACTTCCAGTGCTTTGCGGACGATGTTCACGCCGGTCTGGACGTCTTCATCTTTGAATTTCAGCGCATCGACTTTGGCAATGGTGTTGATCAGAGCAACGCCGCCGCCGGGGACGATGCCTTCTTCAACCGCCGCGCGGGTCGCTGAAAGCGCATCTTCAACCCGGTGTTTCTTTTCTTTCAGTTCGACTTCGGTTGCGGCACCGACGCGGATGACAGCCACACCGCCGGACAATTTTGCCAGACGTTCCTGAAGTTTTTCGCGGTCATAATCGCTGGTGGTTTTGTCGATTTCGATCCGGATCTGATCGATGCGAGCTTTGATTTCGCCGGCATCACCTTTACCGCCGACAATAGTGGTGTTGTCTTTGTCGGAAATGACTTTTTCACAACGGCCGAGATCGGAAAGCTGGGTCGTATCCAATTTACGGCCGGTTTCTTCGGAAATCACCGCAGCGCCGGTCAGGGTGGCGATATCCTGCAGCATTGCCTTGCGGCGGTCACCGAAACCCGGGGCCTTTACCGCCAGAACATTCAGCATACCGCGCAGTTTATTGAGGACCAGTGTTGCCAGCGCTTCACCGTCGATATCTTCAGCGATGATAACCAGATCCCGTTTTCCTGTCTGGACAAGTTTCTCGAGAACCGGGACCAGGTCCTGCGCTGCCGAAATTTTCTTATCATAAATCAGAAGATACGGGTCGTTGATGATGGCTTCCATCTTATCGTTGTCGGTCATGAAATAAGAACTGATATAACCGCGGTCAAATTTCATCCCTTCGACGAATTCGGTCTCGAACTCAAGCCCTTTGGACTCTTCGACTGTGATCACGCCGTCTTTACCGACTTTGTCCATCACATCGGCGATCAGGTTGCCGATATTCTCGTCCTGCGCTGAAATGGTGGCGACATTGGCGATGTCTGTCTTGGTAGCGACATCAATTGCCTGTGCCTTGATTTCATCGGAGACAACTTTCGCGGCGGATTCAATCCCTTTTTTCAGCAGCATCGGATTTGCACC
>CALAEB010000406.1 GCA_937890875.1 uncultured Anaerolineaceae bacterium
TCCGCGGGATCAATGACGATGAAATCGACAGCCTGATCGACTTGAGCCGTGATCTCCCGGTCTCCGTCCGTTTTATTGAAATGATGCCGATCGGCAATTATGCGGCCTATAACCGCCGGCAGGTCATTTTCAGTGATGAAATTCTGGCGGCAAGGCCGGACCTGATCCCGGTCGAAACCGGCGACGGTAGCGTGGCGATGCTGTTCCGCAAAGCGGGATATCGCGGAACAGTCGGACTGATCAGTTCAATCTCACATCAGTTCTGCCTTTCCTGCAACCGGCTGCGGTTGACCAGCGACGGAAAACTGAAGCCATGCCTTGGAAGAAACATGGAAATTGACATGCTGCCCGTAGTACGGAACCGCAGTTCGTCCGATGAAGAACTGGAAGCAATCATCCGGGAAGCGATCCGCTGTAAGCCGGACAGACATACTTTTTCAAGCGGCGAACATTCAGCGCGCGACATGCGGGCAATCGGTGGATAAGCAGAAATTCAGCGTTTCATGCGATAAAGAAAACCCCAGATCAGTCATTTTCGGGTTTTTATTACGCTGACACTCAAACCATATTTCAAACCGCCGGAGGCAAAAGATGGGATTGACACACTTGGATAAAAAAGGAAATGCCCGGATGGTGGACATTTCCGCAAAGGAGATCACGCTGCGGGAGGCTTCAGCCTGCGCAACTGTGACCATGAAACCGGAGACAATGGAACTGATCCTGCGCGGAGAAATGCCGAAGGGGGATGTTTTCGCCGCGGCACGGATCGCCGGCATTATGGCCGCGAAAAAAACAGACGAACTGATCCCGCTCTGCCATACCATCCCACTCGAAAAAGTTGAGATCGAAATCACGCCTTTGGAACCGGAGCACACGCTCCACATCGTATCGGTCGTGCGGACACGCTATAAAACAGGCGCCGAGATGGAAGCGCTTACGGCAGTCAGCGTGGCGGCGCTGACCATTTATGATATGTGCAAAGCAGTTGACCGGGAAATGGAAATCAACAGCATTGTCCTGCTGCGGAAAAGCGGGGGAAAGAGCGGAACTTTTACCCGGGAGGAGCGGCAATAATGGCGCGTGTCGTCTCAATCAATATCAGCGCCAGAAAAGGTGTTCAGAAAGCTCCGGTTCCGGAGGCCGAGTTGACCGTGAATTGGGGCATCCAGGGGGATGCCCATGCCGGCAACTGGCACCGGCAGGTCAGTTTCCTCGGGCAGGAAAGCATCGACAAAATGACCGCACTGGGAATTCCGGGTTTGCATAGCGGAGATTTTGCCGAAAACATCACGACGGAGGGGATCATTCTGTATGATCTGCCGGTCGGAACATATTTCCGCATCGGGCCGGTCCTGTTCAAAGTGACTCAGATCGGCAAGGAATGCCACCAACATTGCGCGATTTACAAAATCGTCAAAGATTGTGTGATGCCCAGAGAAGGGATCTTTGCCGTCGTTCTGGAAGGCGGGATTATCCGCCCCGGAATGGATTTGGAAATCATTCCCGCGCCGGCGTCATCCGCTGTTCCGGCGATCCGAAATTTGAAGGATTCTTCCGAATAAAAACACCAGAATCCCGGAATCTGCTTTCCATAATTTGAATCATTGCCGTTATTCCCATGCCGGGAACAGAATGATGAGTTGCCGTCACCGCTTTTTCCGGTAAAGCAGACCAGCCCCGACCAATCCGCCGCCGATCAGCAGGACCGCAGTAAAACCGAGAATCAGATAAGTTTTTATGGAAGCTTTCGGCCGCCGCGGATGCGCGGTTACTTCGGCTGGCGTAGGTGTTGCGGATATGGGTTCGGTCGGCACAGCCGTCTGCGTCGGCAGCGGCGTGGTGGAAGGCGCGAGCGTGTTGGTTGGCACCGGCGTCACCGTCGGCGTAACCGGAATCAGCAATTTCCAGCCCAGGCTGATCGTGGTGTCCTCCGTCAGACCGTTCAGGCGGATCAATTCACTCAGCGAGGCCTTCCACTTTTCAGCAATCGAGTAAAGTGTGTCTCCCTCGACGACCTCATGCCGGAATTTCTG
>CALAEB010000407.1 GCA_937890875.1 uncultured Anaerolineaceae bacterium
ACCCCTGATAAAAGTTAACGGCCAGGAGCGCAAAAAGCGAACAAATATACAGGAAAGGTCTTTTCTGTTCGATAATCCGTTCAATTCCCAAAGCAACCAGCGGGAGGAGGATCGGACCCTCCAAAAAGTGGATGTTTTCCGTGTTGACCGCGTTATAGGCCATTAACGCGTAACAGGTGGAAAAAATTAACGTCGAAAATGATTCTTTTTGTTTCCGGCTCAGGAAAAGATTTCCGGTGAACCCTGCCAGCCCTATCTTCAGAATAATGAGCCAGGAGACAAATTTAGGGAGGTCCTGTTTCTGAAAAAGCGCGGCAGCGAAGTTGATGGGATTTGCGACGTAAAAAGCGAAAGGAGAGAGCATATCCCCGCCCAGGTTTTTGCTGAAAGAATAAAACAGGTCGTTATTTTCTGCTGTCAGTGTCTTTAAATAGGCCAGCATGTCCGAATACATTTGTTCCATGTCCGCCACAAAAAAAGTCTTTTGGCCGAACGGATAGAGCTGCTGTGAAAAGCAGACGCTGAGCAGCAGCATGACCGGAATCAGGAATGAACCCGCGCGGATCCAAATCTTTTTCGGTACGATGCCGGCGGCGTAAAATCTGCGGACCGAAAAAGCAAATCCGGCGAAGATTGCGCTGAGGGCAAAAAGAAAAACAGCTTTTGAAAAAAAACGCGAGGCCGCCGTGCTCACCGTGCCGATGGCAAAGATCCCGTCATCACCGGCAGTTTGAACAGCCACATCCCGGGTTTCCCTGCCGTCTGTGACGGACAATTTTCCGCCGCCGCTTTCGGCGCGGAAATGAAAGACGGGGACGTAGTTGTTGAACAGCGACGTATGCAAAATCAACGCCGCATTTTCCGCTTTTGCCGCGGTGATCCCTGCTTCCGTTCGTTCCCAGCCGCCGGAAAATTCAAATTGGTTAAAACTGATATCGGCGACATGAACGTAATTGACGATTTCCGGCAGCGCCGGATCCGGTTCGACTGCCCAATATGCCCAGTCCAGAATAATTTTTGCATCCTCGTCCAGTTCATTCAAGTTGATCCTGATCGTGTCATAGATGAAGAAGATGGGCCGGATCTGGCCCGGGAAAAGATAAAAAACACATAACCCTGACAGGAGAAACGAAATCAGGATGACCGCTTTTTTCCTGATGGACGTCAAAAAGGATGGCGGGAGGACAAAACGGCCGATCAGGATCGTCAGCAGAAACAGAACCGGGATCAATCCAGCTTCGATTGGGCTAAGGGAGCGATCTTTTCTGGTAACATATATTAATAAGAAAAAACTGACTGAAAAGCCGAACCAGAGGTAAAAGAACCAGCAGGGCGAAATTTGTTTCTTCTCTTGAACGGTTGGACTGATGTTGTCTGAATTTTTTGCAGGTGATACGCTCATTACGGCTCTCTGTGTATTAAAATGCACGCGGAATTAATTTTATTAATTCTATTTTATCTGTCTGTAATTGGCAATGTGCTTCTGGTTTGGGTCAGGAATTCGAAATACCGATGTTCCTTTCGAATAA
>CALAEB010000408.1 GCA_937890875.1 uncultured Anaerolineaceae bacterium
AAAACAGTCCGCTGTGCTTCTTTTGGATTCGAAAGAATTTTACAAATTTCCGATCGCTGCGTTGCAGCGAAAATGATTGATATTCATCTCCGCTGACGGTATACTATTAATAGAAGAAATTATCATTGAGTGATTTTTTTGTTTTTGCCCGCGTTCTTTCCTGGCCGGGTATAAAACGGCAATCATGGTTGTATGTCTTAAGTTGTGGCGCAGCAAATCTTTTTTGTATTGGAAAACAGGGATAGGGTGAATAAACAATGAATAGTGAAATTCGTGAAAAATTGGAAACCTGTGCGATCGGAGCATTGACCGCGGCTGCCTTCGTCGGTTTCACTGGAAATGTCGTCTATGACTATGCTATTAATCGGAATCGGAGATTCTTTTTTAGGCCCTTATTGACGAAAGATGATTCCATGATCCGGGGGCAGTTTTTTCGGACAGACATGGCAGAGGAAGCATTATCCTGGGCTGAAAAAACAGCGATAACAACCGAGACCACGGCTGCTTTTGACGGTATTCCGCTCCACGGGGATAGTTTCCGGCAGAAAAAACAGTCGAATCTTTGGCTTGTCGCGGTCCATGGATACGCCGGGATGGCTTCGGAGATGTTCCCGGTTGCCAAAGTATTTTATGAAGAAGGGTTCAATGTCTTCCTGCCGGAATGCCGCGGCTCCGGGAAGAGCGGCGGGGATAATTTCGGCATGGGCTGGCTGGACCGGTATGACATTCTGAAATGGACCTACGAGATCATTGAACGGAACCCGGACGCCCAGATTGTATATTATGGGATTTCCACCGGCGCTGCCGCTGTTCTGATGGCTTCCGGTGAAGAGATCCCGATCAATGTGCGCTGCGTTATCGCCGACAGCGCTTATAGTAATCTGGTCGATTTGTTCAATTTCCACTTCCAGAAACATTCGATCCCATGGTTCCCGCTGAATTTTGCCGGAAGTCTGGTGACGAAAATCCGGGCCGGATATTCATTTCATGATGCGTCCTGTACCAGTCGGGTTGCCAGGAGTAAAACGCCGATCCTGTTTATTCATGGCGGGAAAGATGAGATCGTTCCGCTGGAAATGGTTTATCAGCTTTATAATTCGACGGGCAGCGTGAAAGATATTCTGGTCATCCCGGAAGCGACGCATGCGTATGGAATGTATGCCGCTCCGGAGCCGTATTGGAAGAAGGTGGCGGAGTTTATTGGCCGGTTTGTCGTTACTGAAAATGAGGATTGGAATTTTGTCCCGCGGATCCGGGAACAGATCAACAAGTTTTTGGGAATAGAACGGGAACGGGTATAGGTTCTGCGGAGTAAAACAAGAATCCGGTTTAATAACAGCGATCCGAAATTCGGTCCGGGTGCCAGAAATCGAGTCAATCTGTAACCGTGTCATCCCGCAGC
>CALAEB010000409.1 GCA_937890875.1 uncultured Anaerolineaceae bacterium
GAACCCGGACAGGACTATGAAGTGGTGGTCGACTTCGTCCCGAAAAATGAGTTGTCGCTGGCTCCGTTTTATGATCGCCTTTCCGATATCGGCACCTCAATTCAGGTGGGGGAAGGGGATGGCATGTATCGTATGCATATCCATGTCCCGACTGAAAAACTGTATGCGCCGATTAATTACATTATGAACCTTGGGACGGTTACCAAAGTGGCGATTGAGAATTTGATGGCTCAAATGGCCGATATCCGGAAAAAACGGCAGAGCGAATTTACGCTGGCGCCGGTTGAAACCGGGCAGATCGCCGTCGTTGCGGTATCCCCCGGTGACGGAATTTCCAAAATATTCGCCAGCCTCGGTGTGGCCTCCATTATTAAGGGCGGACAGACGATGAATCCCAGCACGGAAGAGATCCTGAATGCCGTGAATGGACTACCGACGGACAAAGTGATTATTTTGCCGAATAATAAGAATATTATTCTGGCGGCGAATAACGCAATTTCCCAAACCGATAAAAAAGTAGCCGTGATCCGCAGTAAAAACGTCCCGCAGGGGATCAGTTCGCTGCTGCGGCTGGACCCGGACGGTGATTTTGATAAAATCGTTGAAGAAATGAATGCGGCTTTGCTGGATGTCGAATCCGGGGAAATTACCGCTGCGACACGGACCGTTGAATTAAACGGCGTTCAGGTGAATGAGGGACAGGTCATCGTTATCCACAATGGCGATCTGATCTTGGCCCGGGATACGGTTGAGGAAGCGCTTTTCGCTTTTCTCGAGGCGCTGAAAACTGAGGATTTTGAACGGATCACGATTTTTTACGGAAATAACATTGATGAGGCGGAAGCGAACCGTTTGGTAAATCAGGTTCAGGAAAAATATCCGGATCATGAAGTTGAATGCCATTATGGCGGCCAGCCCCATTATTTCTTTATTATCGCGATTGAGTAAAACCTGATTCGGAAATTTGCTCGTTGGACCGATTTTCACAGTTGTTTATTGCAGCTGTGAAAATTTATTTTATTCCAGCCACGGTTGATTTTCCTGAGCGGATTTCTGTGTCTCCTTTTTTTCTTGAATGACGAGGCGATCATGTGTTTTTTGCAAAATAAAACACACCGGATATGAGTTGCTTTCAAGCAGAAAACAAAAAGAGTAATTTCGGCATGGATTCATGGTTCAAAGTTTCGAAAAAGGTCTCCGCGGTTGTTCTCCGCTTGTTCAAAAGAAGCCTCACCGTATTTCGAATCGGCGGCTGATTCAAAATGAAACGGAAATACGATAAAATAAGACTATGTTGTCACCAATCGAGAAATTAAAAAGATTTATTCATCTTGAAGTCAGCCGGGGATATGATAACCGGGCGGTTGTCGGAGGGCTGAAAAAGTTTCAACCGGTCTGGCAGAAGGAAGCTTCCGGGACCGGCGTAGAAGGATTCATTATTGAAGCGGTGAGCGCTTTTCTGGACGGATATGAGGCTTTGGCTCTGGAGGAGCGGAAGCAATCTGTCCGCGATATTCTCAGCAGACTGCCGGGCGCCGGAGAACGGCCCAGAAAACCGGACCGCAAGACACCGCCTTCTCCCAGAAATAACCGGAAAAACGGAAAAAGAAATCTGCCTGATGCAACCGTGCAGAAGGCGGAACCGGTCGCGAGCCGAGACGAATTTCGTCCGGCTGCTCCTGTTGCGCCTGCCGAAAGAGAAAGCCCGGTCCAGGACCCGCCTGCGCGGACAAATCCTGTCCCGGACGGTGGCGATGATTATGCCGCCTGGGAACGAAAAAATCTGAAAAAAAGGATTCCCTTACTGGACGACCCTTCCGTGGATAGTTCCGTGACCAAAATCCCCGGCATCGGCGTTCAGAATGCCAAAGCGCTGTCAAAACAGAATGTATATACGGTCCGTGATTTTCTGTATTATTTCCCGCGCCGGTATGATGATTATTCCCAATTCAAAACTATCAACAAATTAACGCCGGGTGACACCGTCACGATTATCGGTATTCCCTATTCTGTCGATAATCAAACCCGCGGCAAACTTCAGATCACAGAAGCCGTAATTGGGGACGGAACCGGCTATATTCGCGTTTCCTGGTTCAACCAGCCTTGGCTGATTCACCAAATCCGCCTGAGCCAGGCGATTGTCCTTTCGGGAAAGATTGATATTTATCTGGGCCGTCCGGTGATGAATAACCCGGAATGGGAACCCAGCGACCAGGATAACTTAAGTACCAACCGGATTGTTCCGGTTTATTCGGTGAATTCAAATCTGAAGCAGAATTTCCTGCGCCGGATGGCTTTTAACACAGTGCGGCATTGGTCGGACCTGCTGCCCGAGTTTCTTCCGGATTCTGTGCTGGAATCGGC
Source organism: uncultured Anaerolineaceae bacterium (assembly GCA_937890875.1). Lineage (GTDB taxonomy): Bacteria > Chloroflexota > Anaerolineae > Anaerolineales > Anaerolineaceae > Flexilinea. The sequence continues at coordinate 2,365 of CALAEB010000409.1, forward strand.
TGATCTGCTGCCGCTGACCCGGGCGATTGAACAAATCCATTTTCCATCCTCTCAGAATACGCTGCGGGCGGCCCAGAGACGGTTGGCTTTCGATGAATATTTCCTGCTTCAGCTCAGCGTTCTGACCCAGAAACGCCGCTGGTCTGCCAGTTCGGCAAACCGGTTTGAAATTACGGATGTACAACTGGAAACCTGGGGGAACAGCCTGCCTTATCGGCTGACAGCCGCACAGCAAAAAGCCATCGGTGATATTCGCAAAGACCTGAACTCCGGCTCGCCGATGAACCGGCTGGTGCAGGGCGATGTCGGTTCCGGAAAAACGGTCGTAGCCAGCCTGGCCGCGACGATCGTTTCCAATGCGGGCGGGCAATCGGTCATCATGGCTCCGACCAGCATTCTGGCGGAACAGCATTATCGGAATTATCTGGCTTTTCTCGAATGGATAAACCATGCCGATTCCGGAATGCAGGTTACCCCGGAGCGGACAGCGCTGCTGGTCGGGAATACGCCGGAATCCCAAAAACGGGAAATCCGGGAAAAATTGCTCAGCGGAGAAATTCTGGTGGTGATCGGGACGCACGCGTTAATTGAAGATCCGGTCCAATTCAGGAATCTGGAATTTGTCGTGATCGATGAACAGCATCGTTTCGGTGTTGAGCAACGGGCCGCGCTGCGCTCAAAAGGCGAAAGCCCGCACCTGTTGATTATGACGGCAACGCCGATCCCGCGTTCGCTGGCGCTGACCGTTTATGGCGATCTGGATCTGACAGTGATCGATGAAATGCCGGCCGGGCGGATCCCGATCGAGACGCATCTGATGCCGGCGGTCAGCCGTGAACGGGTGTATCAATTGATCAGCCGTGAAGTCAAAGCCGGTCACCAGGCTTTCATCATTTATCCGTTGGTCGAACAGGGGGAAGATGATGAAAACGAGGGGAAAGCTGCGGTAGAAGCGTACCAGAAACTTCAGGAAGTTATTTTTCCGGATCTGCGTGTTATGCTGCTGCACGGGCGGATGAAGGGCGAGGAGAAGGACGCGGTGCTGGAGGCATTCAAGAATCGGGAAGCCGATATTCTGGTTTCGACTTCAGTGATTGAAGTCGGCGTGGATGTCCCCAACGCAACTGTCATGCTGATTGAGGGCGCCGACCACTTCGGGCTGGCGCAGCTGCACCAGTTCCGCGGCCGGGTGGGCCGGGGGACAGCACAATCTTACTGTATTCTGATCCCCGAGCGGGAGTCCGGTGAAGAGAATGACCGGCTGCGGGCGATGACCGAGACAAATGACGGATTCGCGCTGGCGGAGAAGGATCTGACCATCCGCGGGCCGGGGGATTTCCTCGGCAGCCGCCAGTCCGGTTATATGGATTTCCGTTTGGCTTCTCTGCTGGATATCCGGATGATTGAAAAAGCCCGGAACGAGGCGTTGAAGCTGTTTGAACAGGACCCCGAGCTTTCATCCGAGGAAACAAAACTGTTGCGAGAAAAAATCGAAAAAGTTTTATCAACCCATACAGGAGAGAATAGTTGATGCTGATACGCGCCGTATTTCCTGGAAGTTTCGATCCGGTCCATTTCGGACATATGGATATTGCCCGCAGGGCCGCACGTATATTTGACGAATTGGTAGTGGCGGTTTATGATAATCCGCAGAAGAATCTTTTTTTCACCACCGAAGAGCGTCTGGCGTTGCTGGAGGAGGCGATGGCGGACATTAAAAATGTGAAAGTGGCGAGTTATTCCGGTTTGACGATTAATTACGCCGACAAAATCGGTGCAAAAGTGATGGTCCGGGGATTGCGGGTCTTTGCGGATTTTGATAACGAATTCCGGATGGCGCTGGCGAATCAGGAATTGAATAAAAATATTGAAACTGTCGAGCTGATTACTGATCATCGCTATACATTTATCTCCTCCACGACGGTTAAAGAGATTGCGACATTAGGCGGCGAAGTCACCGCGATGATTCCGCAATTTGTCGAGGATGCGATCCGGCGGAAAATTGCGTCCGGAACGGCGGGAAATTAATAGGCAAGGAAATTTCCCGGACATCCGAAAGCGTGTGACCGGAAAACCGAATTCAGCACATGGACGGGAACAATATTTTTCTTCGCTGCTTTCTTTTTGATTTGTCAGAAGAATCAATCAACAGGAAAGCAAATTGTCCTGAACCGGCGGCAGGAATCAAAAACCTGATT
>CALAEB010000410.1 GCA_937890875.1 uncultured Anaerolineaceae bacterium
TTAGCGGCATAAATTCGCTGGCGTCAGAAAAAACGAAACCGGAAGATATCATATACGGCGCGGACTGCAGCTGGTATTTCGCGAATTTCCCACCACAGAACGTCGTCGAGCCGGTGAGTCTCATGCGTCGCCGGAACACCGATTGCCTGGATCCCGATTGCGCGGGCGAGGAACAGCACCCGCGGCAGATGAAAGGATTGCGTGACCAGAATCGCGGCGCGGATCCCATGCTGATCCCGCGCGTTGACACAGGTTGCCAGGCTTCGGAATCCGTCATGATCGATCAGGATATCTTTGGCATCGATTCCAAGTGCGATGCCCGCTTTTTTCATTGCGAGCGGTTCGTCATAATAAACCCAACGATTCTCACCACTGAAAAGCACTTTTTTCGCTTTCCCTGCATGATAGAGCCAAGCCGCCGTCTGGACCCGTTCACGGAGCACTTTGGACAGGCTGCCGGTTTTTTCAAGCCCGGCCCCGAAAACGATCACGACCGGCAGTTCCGGAGCTTGAGACGGGGAATAACAATATTTCCGACTCCAAAACAACAGGATAAACCGGATTAACAGCCCTAGCATTATCAAAGAAAGTATAATAAGAAAGATTGGTGTTTGGTTCATGATGCTAAACCATACCACAGAAAAAATAAATATCACGGGCAGCCAGCAATTTGAGAGGGATCGTCTCATTTCAAACTGCTGACGAACGGCCGTAATTTGAAATTTGGACCAGCCGTTAATGGAATCAGCTTTATTATTCCTGGTCCGAATTCCTGCGTGAGCAGCCGGCTATTCAGACAATGAAAATCAGATATCGATCAGGAAAGTATGATCGTGTGCGAATTTCCAAAGGAAATTCAAAAAGGACAGACACAGACGGTCTCTTTCAAAATCCAAATCACTGATTCCCGGCAGAAAGACTCACATGAATAGATTTGGAGAAAGCATGAAAAAAGCATTTTACTTTGTCAAAGCAACCGATATGATTCAGATCGAACTCCCGGACGGGCGGTTGATCGAAGGACCGCGCGGGAGTTCGGTTGAAGAGTTCCTTCAGCCCATCCTGAATGAATTGGAGCATCCGCTGGTCGGGGCGATTGTTGACAGTGAGCTAAGGGAATTGAGTTATCCACTGGAACGTCCTGCGGTTGTCAAACCGGTGACGACGGCTGAATCCGATGGAAAAAATATTTACCGCCGGTCGCTGGTCTTTCTTCTTTCGGCGACTTTTGAACGGCTTTATCCCGAATATGAACTGATGGTGGATCATTCCGTACAGTCCGGCGGCCTTTTCTGCCGTATACAAGGCCCGGAAGTTCCGGATCAGGCGGGGTTTTTGTCCAGACTGCAAAAAGAGATGCAGG
>CALAEB010000411.1 GCA_937890875.1 uncultured Anaerolineaceae bacterium
GGTGCGGAACGCGCTTTCGGTGAGTATGACGGTATAAAAATCGTCGCATCACAAACCGCTAACTGGAATGCTGAAGAAGGATTAAGCGTGTTTACCAACATTCTTCAGGCAAATCCCAACATAAAAGGCGTGTTTTGTGCCAATGACGCGATGTCTTTCGGCGTAATTCAGGCGATTGAAGCGGCAGGAAAGACAGGAGAAATCGTTGTAGCTTCCATTGACGCTGAAGATGCGGCTATCGAAAACGTAAAAAACAATCTGGCGCTTGCAACCGTGTACAACAATCAGGACGCCCAGGCGGCAAAAGCGCTTGAAGTTGCAGTTGAAATGCTTAATGGAAACGCAGTGGATGAAGATATTATTGTCGAGACAATTCTGTTCACAAAAGACAACCTGCCGAAATAGAATTCAGACGACGGAAAGTCAAATAGAGGGCACAGGCTTGTGCCCTCTATAAAAATGAGGAGGGACATCAGATATGTTAGCTGTACAAAAGACGGAACGAGGTGCAGGTCATATAGAACTGGTGGATGTAAAAGAGCCAGAAATTAAAAGAAACGAAGTTTTAATGAAGGTTTGGGCAGCCGGAGTCTGCGGAAGCGATTTGTTAATTCAGGAAGACAAACATTTTTATGAGGCTCCGGTGACCATCGGTCACGAATATTCCGGTGTCGTCGTCGATAGGGGCGCCGACTGTAAACGCGTCAAAGTTGGCGATAAAATTGTGTCGGATATTGAAACTGAATCCGGATGGATTGGTGTTTCAAGAGACGGATCTTATGCTTCGCTGGTAGCCATCCCAGAAGAACAGGTTTATGTTTTCCCTGAACATGTTTCTCTTGATCATATGTGTCTGGCGGAGCCGGTTGTAGCGACAATTCATTCGATGCAGGAACGAAGCCAGGTAAAAGTAAGCGACTTTGTAACAGTCGTCGGCCCGGGGCCAATGGGCTTGCTTGGCGTAGAATTTGCCAAGCTTTGCGGAGCAAAAGCCGTCGCATTGATCGGACTGCGCGATGATGAAAAACGGCTTTCAATCGGCAAGCAGGTAGGTGCAGATTATATTCTTTATTCGGATGATAGTCCCGAAAAACAGGTTCTGGAATTAACGCATGGGCGCGGAGCCGACTTTGTGCTGGAATGTTCAGCCTCCGAAAAAGGAGTTCAACATGCCATTGACTGCGCAAGAAAATCACCCGAAGGTTCCGGCGGGCATGGCGTAATTTCATTTATCAGTTTATGGGGACAGCCGATTAAAGTAAATCTTGATGCGTTATCCCTATATCAGCTTACAGTGAATGGATCCTGGAGTTGGAACGGGAAAGAGACCTGGGAACGAGCGCTTGATATTATCTCACGAGGAGTTCTTGATCTCGATAAACTGATCACCAATCGGTACAAATTAGAGGAATGGGAAACTGCATTTGCAAACCTGAGAAGCAAACAGGATGTCAAAGCTTTTATCCATCCCAATGGAACGGACTGGGCTGAATAAGATTGGAATTATCACCCAATTGGTGTTTAAACACCATGAGGCTCTCAGAAGCGAGCCTCATGGTGTTCATTCTGCCGGTATTGGGTCCCAAGTGCCAAGATTTTTTTACAAAAGCAGTTCAAACTCAATCTCATGCCGGATCGGAATGCCATTCTCACCAACCAGCGGAATGGCAGGTTTTAATTTCCGGGAAACCTCCAGTGCGTTCCGATAGATCCGCACCATATCGAAACCCCGTTTTTGATAGAAGCGGATTGCGTTCACGTTGTCATTGGTGGTGATCAGTTTGATTTTGACACAACCCGCCCGCCTGGCAATGCCAATGACCTGCCCGATCAACCCCGTTCCGATGCCAATGCCTTCCTGAAAGCTGTCCAACGACAGAATCTCGCACATTTCACCCTGAATCCGGTAGACAAGCAATCCGACGATTTTCCCCTCGCTGTATGCAAGGATCCCATTCTGCCGGGACATGTCGACGACTTCGCCCCGGACAACCATCTCAATCGAACCCCATTGCGCGGCCAGGATCCGATCCACTTCCATCCGGTGTGTACCATCCACTTCAGCAAATATGAACAATATTTTCTCCCTATGAGAGGGTAAGCCTTCATGTTAATTATGTTGTCTGCATCCATGGGAATGGGAAAAAGAAAATAAAATCCCTCCGGGATAACCATTTTTTTATAGAGCGAATCGGAAAATTACTGAATCTTTTTCATTTTTTAATCCTATTATTCAGATTTTCTCTTGGCCATAGAGATTTGAAACATTAATAATCTACATTCTAACTGAAAATTGATATTCTATGATATATTCAAAGATATAAAGACCAGATAAATTATTCGGTCCATCATCATATCCGTTCAAACAGCAAAATACTTCATTCTTCCAGTGTTTCAAGGTGCTCGAATGGAAAAAATATGTACTTCCTGCGGAACAAAAAATTCAATCACAGCGAAATACTGTATTCGTTGCGGCAAATTGATCCCTGAAGCCATTGGTTCTGAAAAGGGAAAGAACATTCCGTCAACTCCAGTCTGTATTCACTGCGGCCACCCCGTTATCGCAGGAGCAAAATTCTGCGTCATCTGCGGCGCAGCAGTGAATCATTCCGATTCAGATCCCCAAACCCATCCTGAGGCGACGCTCCCCGAATTATGTCCCAGTTGCGGAGCAGATATTCGTGAAAATGCAAAATTCTGCGTTAACTGCGGCATGCAGTACGTGAAAATGGCGGATGAAGATCCAGAAAAAAAAGCCAAACAACCGGCCTCAAAAGCGGCCTCAACAGAGCAGCCCACGCTGCTCCCGGTCATAAAAAAAATCCCACAGAAAGAACACCTTTCTCAGGGATCCATTAAGAAAGCGAAGCCACATCCGGTCAAAGATAAAAAAAGAAGACCCATCCCCGCAATTTTGACCGCTCTCTTTGTTATCCTCGGAGCCGTCTATTTGTTGGAACCCGATTTCATACAGAATATTTTATTCAAATCTCCGGAAAGTACTTTCCGGCCAATTAAAAATGATGAGTCGATTATTGACAGTGAAAACACAGAAACAGACAAAGGACCGGACGGGAATCCGGAAGATACGCTCATTCCTCACCCGCTGCCGGTCAGCGGAACCCGACCGATCAACCAGGAGGTTTTTACCGGGATGACGGTTATTGCGGATGAGAACGCATTGGATTTTGACCGGACCTTTACCGGATACCGATTACCTGATAATGAATTAATCAAAGCAGCCGAAACATACCGGGATCAGGGGTTTGTCATATTAGACGCTTTTGAAATGAATTGCGGATTGGATGAAGGAGAACATCTGCCCAACGGGATTGAAATGAAAATCGATCTGAATGCGTTCGAAATTCCCGAAGAACTTTGGAATGACATTTCCCTGGTAAAACTGACGCCATCCGGAAAAACCGTGATGATCGCAAACCACAGAGACGGCCCTGTTTTAACCGCACTGACGAATGAAAACTCAATTTTTGCTGTCGCGGTCGGGTTGGGCATCGGATCCGT
>CALAEB010000412.1 GCA_937890875.1 uncultured Anaerolineaceae bacterium
AGGGATATTCCGCATCCTCAAAGATGCGGAATATCCCTGCCAGGAATCAGTAATTCGAAATATGTGGGTCAGTTTCGGAAAAAATGAAGGTTGTGGCCCTGTTGTTGCGCGGAGCGCAAGTGGAACAGAATCACGGAACCATTTTGATATATTTCGAATCATTGGGCAGGAATTCGGTATAAGCCCGGAAGTAACATTTTCCTTTGTGGATGTATTTTCTGTTCTGCCGAAAATAGGTTCACAAAGATGTTTTTTCCATCTGAATCAATCTGAAATCCGGATATCTGAAAACGTTGTCATCCAGTTGTCAATGAGGAAAAAGAAATGCAAGAAAAGAGTGAAGCTTCAATTTCAAACTGCCATATCAAAAATTTAAAAATGGTGGATATCACAAAAAAATTCCCCGGCGTTCTGGCAAATGATCACGTCAATCTGGAAGTGAACGCGGGTGAAATCCTGGCTTTGTTAGGTGAAAACGGCGCGGGCAAAAGCACACTAATGAAACAACTGTACGGGTTGTACCAGCCGGACAGCGGTCAGATCTTAATTAATGGGAAAGACCAGAACTTTACTTCACCGACAGAGGCGATTAATGCCGGAATCGGGATGATTCATCAGCATTTTATGCTCGTTTCGAATCTGACCGTCCGGGAGAATGTTGCGCTGGGATTGAAATCCAGCCGGGGGCCGTTTCTTGATCTGGATGTTGTTGAGGAACGGATGCTTGAGATTTGTGAAACGTATAAATTGAAATTGAACCCGCGCGCTTATATCTGGCAATTGGCTGTGGGTGAACAACAGCGGGTGGAAATTGTCAAAGCGCTTTATCGAGGAGCGGACCTTTTGATTCTGGATGAGCCGACTGCGGTGCTGACGCCGCAGGAAGTGGACGAATTCTTTCTGGTTCTTAAGAAAATGGCGGATGAAGGCCATTCGCTGATTTTTATTTCGCATAAACTGCATGAGGTGATCAAAATCAGCGACGGGGTGACTATTCTGCGCGATGGGAAGAGCGTCGGGTATCGGAAAAATGAGAATCTCACCAAGACCGAACTGGCGGAGATGATGGTCGGACGTCCGGTCGTTCTGCAATATGAACGGGACCTGCCGAAAACCGGCGATGTCAAATTGAAAGTCAGCGATCTTTGGGTGCAGAATGACTGGGATGAAGACCGGGTCTGCGGCGTTTCTCTTGAAATCCGGGGCGGTGAGATCCTGGGATTGGCCGGTGTGTCCGGAAACGGACAGCGGGAACTGGCGCAGGCGCTGGCAGGGCTGCGGAATCCGGTGAAAGGAAAAATCGAGATCTGCGGCGCCGATATGACGAAAGCTTCGCCATATGACCGGAATCTTGCCGGACAATCCTATATCCCGGAAGAACGGAATAAAGAAGGTGTGATCCGTGATTTTAATATTTCCGAGAATTTTATTCTGGAAGACCACGATAAGGAGCCTTATTCCCGGGGTTCATTCTTTAATTTTTCGAATATTGCCACCGCAACACAGAAAGCGGTGAATGATTTCGCTGTGAAAACGCCTTCGCTGAAGACGCTGGTCAAAAATTTATCCGGCGGGAATGTGCAAAAGCTGATTATGGCGCGGGAATTAACCCGGAATCCGAAAGTTTTGATCGCGGCGCAGCCCACACGCGGCGTTGATATCGGTGCTTCGGAATATATCCACAAGCGGCTGCTGCTGCAGCGGGATGCGGGCACGGCGACGCTGCTGATCTCAGAGGATCTGGATGAGATCCGTGCGCTGTCTGACCGGATTGCCGTAATCTTCGAGGGAAAAATTATGGGGATTGTGGACGGACCGTCCGCAACGGCGGAGAAACTCGGCTTGATGATGGCGGGCGTACTGGAAGAATCTGCCGGCTGAATTCAGAATTTGAGATATCCTCTCGACTGAAAATGAAAAACCTGTTGTTGTTCTGTTCTTGCGTTTTCCGCAAAAACAGAACGCCGCCGCCGCCATTTTTTTGATAAATTTGACCGAACCAACGATACAAGATCCGTTTCAAACAAAAACCGGTATTTTATAGAATACCGGTTTTATATTTCGGATCCGTGGATGCAAGCGTCCGTTATTGTGACTCCCCGGTGTCCGGCTCCGGGAGGAACGGCATTTTGGGCCCCTCAATCCCCAGCATCTCGCAAAGCGCGGCCCGCATGGCGATACGGTCATCCCATTCATATTCGGTCGTTCCGAAACACATGGATTGTTCGTGCCCCTTTCCGCAGGTCATGACAATATCGCCCGGTTTTGCCAGCGATAAGCCCAACCGGATCGCATTGCGCCTGTCCGCTTCGATGAACAGGTTTTTGTTCAGAATCGCGCCGTTTTTTATCGCCTCATCCGACATATCTTTGAGAATTGCCGGCAGCGGCTCTGTCCGCGGGTCTTCCGCAGTCAGAATGGTGATATCCGCCTTCTTTACGGACACTTCCGGCATCATACGGCGTTTATCCCTGTCCCGCAGACCGGCTGAACCATAGATGACAATCACGCGCTGATCCGATGTTCCGTTCGCGACCACCGGCAGCATGGACCGGGCGGATTCCAATGCCTGTTTGAGCGCATTCGGCGTATGGGCAAAATCCACAATCGCGGTGAATTGCTGCCCGTAATCAATGAGTTCCATCCGTCCCGGGATGGCCTCAACATTGTTGATGCCTAAAGCGGCCGTTTCCGGAGATATCCCCAACCCGTATATGGCCGCAGTCATGGCAGCCAGAATGTTGGAGCAGTTATACGTTCCCAGCATCTTTGTTGTGACCTGGATTGTCCTGTCCGCCGACTTATCCGGAAGATTTCTGAAAAAAATAGCGGTTTCCAGTCCGTTGATGGAAGATTTGCAGCTGGTGACCCTGCTGACGGAAACATCCGATTCTCCCTCGGCGGAATAACAAACTTTCTTTACATCCGTGATCTTTTTCAGGAATTTGTAGGAGTCCGTATCGTCGATATTGAGGACGGCAAGCGGCTTGATATCCCGCGGTTTTTTGCCCAGCCCCTGGAAAAGCACTCCTTTCGCGGCAAAATAAGCCTCGCGTGAACTATGGTAATCCAGGTGTTCATGGGTGATATTGGTAATCACCGCAATGTCAAAGTCAATGGCCGCCACGCGCTGCTGTGCCAGCCCATGGGAGGTAACTTCGCAAATCACATGCGTTATGCCTGTATCGCGCATTTCCGCCAGATAACGCTGGATTTCCGGGCTGTCCGGCGTTGTAACATGAAACCCGGTGTCGATTTCTCTGCCGTTGATCAGGGCGGATACTGTGGAAATCAGGCTGGTCTTAATTCCCGCCTGCCGCAGGATCTGGTAGAGATAAGTCGCGGTTGTTGTTTTCCCGTCGGTTCCGGTGACCCCCAGAACAACCATGCTGTCGGAAGGGAACCGATATAACGCGGCCGACGCCCAAGCCATTGCCAAACGGGCGTCGGCGACCCGGATATATGGGACCGGGTATGGCGTGGGCATCTCTTTTGTTCCGATGACCGCACAGGCTCCGTTTTGGATCGCCTGCTGGATAAAATCGTGCCCATCGACGTTGATCCCTTCGAGCGCGACATAGATGCTGCCTGGCTGGATTTTTCTTGAATCAAAAGATACTTTGTTGTATGTGATATCTGGATAGTTGCCGGATATACTGCGGATATCCGGGAGGACTGCGATGCATTGATTCAGTTTTAAACTGTAATCTGTCATGAAAGCGCCACCTTATTATTTACTTTTTTACTAAATTAATTCTACCAAAGATCGGTATGAATATTCCGGAAAAACAAAACCAATTTTCCGGATATTTGTCAGTAGCGAAAAAGCGGGCTGGGTTATCCGGTCATTCGAATTGCTGCGGATTGCGGCAATTCTTGTCATGCAGCCGGGCGGCAAATAGAAAAAGGGTATCTCATTTATTACGAGATACCCTTTTGTGATCGATTAAGGAAAAAGACTTACGAGCGGAATTTCAAAGCTGACCAGCCGGCATAGCGGGCGGAATCACCCAGCTCTTCCTCGATGCGGAGAAGCTGATTGTATTTCGCAACACGATCGGAACGGGCAGGAGCGCCGGTTTTGATCTGGCCCATGTTCAGTGCGACGGAAAGATCGGCGATGGTGGAATCTTCAGTCTCACCGGAGCGGTGGGAAGTGACCGCGCGCCAGCCATTCCGCTGACAGGTTTCAACGGCTTCGATCGTTTCGGTCAGTGAACCGATCTGGTTGAGTTTCACCAGCAGCGCGTTTGCGGCGTTCTCTTTGATCGCGCGGCGGACGCGTTCCGGATTGGTAACCAGCAGATCGTCCCCGACGATTTGCAGCCGGTCACCCAGTTCGGCTACCATCAATT
>CALAEB010000413.1 GCA_937890875.1 uncultured Anaerolineaceae bacterium
ACCGACGCGTGGTTGATCACCCCATCCACCATTAATTTGAAATTCCGCCCGATCCCCCGCAGATCCGCCCAGCCGCCATAAGCCGGATCCACCGCACGGTAATCTTTCACCGAGAAGCCATCATCCGATGACCAGGGGAAAAATGGCAGCACATGGACCGTGCTGATCTCTCCCTGAAGATAGCGGACGCAGAATTGGTTCAGCGTGTGAAGCGGAGCTTCGCCTTCCTTGCGGACCTGATCCGCATAGGTGATCAGCACGGCATCCCGCTGATCCAGACCGGGGCGGGATGGAATCGGAATCATATTTTTGTATTTTTTTACAATCGCAACCAGCCGAGAAGCAGTCCGGCTGGCTGTTGCTGCGTCATAAATACGGGATAAATACATGGTATAAATATTAACATTCATGAAAGTTATTGTACCGTATTCCGGGCAAGGCACATTTTTTGGAGGAGGTTTAACCTGGGAACCGCGCGATCAATCGGATTTATTTCAACACGTTTTGCAGGCAACGACGGCGTCTCATTGGAGACGGCCAAATGGGCGGAAGTTTTGGAACGGATGGGGCACCGGTGTTTTTATTTCTGCGGCGAATGCGACCGTCCGCAGGAAGTCAGTTACATCGTTCCGGAGGCTTTTTACCGGCATCCTGAGATTGAAACAATCAACCAGGCTGTTTTCAGCGGGAACTGGGGAAGCATGCATAAAGACAGGCAGCGCCACCCGGAGCTCGAGACGCTTTATCAGGATTTTTTCTCAGTCTATATCCGTCCGACGCATATTACCGAACAAATCCAGCAGCTGAAACATTACTTCAAAGAACATCTGTATCAGTTTGCCCGCCGGTTTCAATTGGACGTGCTCATTGTTGAAAATGCGCTGACCATTCCGGTCAATGTTCCGCTCGGAATGGCAATCACCGAATTCATTGCGGAAACTGGCTATCCCATCATCGCGCATCACCATGATTTTTACTGGGAGCGGCAGCGGTTTGCGAACAATTCCATTCAGGATTATCTGGCAAGCTCTTTCCCGCCTGCGCTGCCGTCCATCCATCATGTGGTGATCAATTCGGTTCAATCCACTCAGCTCGCTTCCAAAATTGGCGTGCCGTGGATGATCATCCCCAATGTCATGGACTTTAAAACGCTGCCGCCGGACCCGGACGGGTACACAAAAAACCTGCGGGAAGATCTGGGCGTCGAATCCGGGCAGTATTTTTTCCTCCAGCCGACCCGGATTATCCAGCGCAAAGGGATCGAGCACGCGATCGAGCTGACCCGCCGGTTGGGTGAACCGGCGGAATTAGTCATCTCACATGCCGCCGGTGACGAAGGTACGGATTACGAAAAACGGATCCGTGAATTCGCGAAACTGCTGAATGTCACCATCAATTTCGAATCCGATATTATCAGTGACCGGCGCGGCACAACCCCGGACGGGCGAAAAATCTATTCGCTGTCAGATGTCTACCCGCAGGCGGATCTGATCACCTATCCGTCGGCAATTGAAGGTTTCGGCAACGCTTTTCTGGAAGCAGTTTACTATCAGCGTCCGCTGGTTGTGAACAATTATTCCATTTACGAAACTGACATCAAGCCCAAAGGGTTTCAGGTGATCGAATTTGACGGCTATATTAATGAAGCGACGATCCAGGCCGTCAGACAAATCCTAAAAAATCCGCAGCAGGCCCGCGAATGGGCTTGCCATAATTATCTGTTGGCGAGCCGGTATTATTCTTTTGAAATGCTGGAGCGCCGCCTGGCGCTCCTTTTATCCGATTGTTTCGGAGAAGACCGATGAAAATTGCGCTGCTTCACTATTCATCCCCGCCGGTTGTCGGCGGCGTGGAAAGCGTGCTGGCGCACCATGCAATACTGATGACCCGCGCAGGACATCAGGTGACCATCTTCACCGGGCGCGGTGAATCTTTTGATCCGCGAATCTCGATGGAAACGCTCCCACTGCTTGGTTCGCGGCATCCGGATGTGTTAAGCGTCAAGAAAGAGCTGGATCAAGGGCGGCGGACAGCCGCTTTCGATGCGCTGCGGGAACGGATCAAAAGCCAGTTATCCGCCGCGCTGAACGGGTTTGATGTCCTGTTCGCACACAACGTCGCCTCACTGCATAAAAATCTGCCGCTGACAGCAGCGCTGTTCGAACTGTATCCGGGAACCGATTTTCCGAAATTGATTCTCTGGCACCATGATCTGGCCTGGACGACTCCGCGCTATGAAAACGAGATGCATCCCGGTTATCCCTGGGATTGCCTCCGGGATCGCTGGGAAGGCGCCGAACACGTGGTCATTTCAGAACTGCGGCGGCTGGAATTCAGCAGCCTGACCGGAATCCCGCAGGAGGTTCTGCATGTCATTCCGAATGGTGTGGATATGGATTCCTTCCTTAAACTGGAGCCGAAAACAATCCAGCTGCGGGATAAACTAAACCTGCTTCAAGCTGATCCGCTGATGCTTCTGCCGGTCCGTCTGACAACGCGTAAAAACATCGAGCTGGCGCTGTACATCCTGGCAGCGCTGCGAAAACAGATGCCTCACGCCATGCTGTTGGTCACCGGCCCGGAAGGTCCGCACAATCCGGGAAACGCGGCCTATAAACAAACGCTGCTCCAGCTGCGGGACTCCCTGGAATTGCGGGGCGCGGCCCATTTCCTGGCGGAAGTTACAGCGGAGTTTCTGCCGGATTCAGTCATCTCAGATTTTTATCGTCTTTCCGATTTATTGCTCTTCCCCAGCAGGGAAGAGGGATTTGGCATTCCGATGATCGAAGCGGCATTCAGCCGGATGCCGGTATTCTGCTCGGATATCACAGTCCTGCAGGAACTTGGAAACGGAGATGTTACTTATTTCTCTCCGGATGCGGATCCTGTTTCCGTTGCGGAACAAATCGCCGGCCGGCTGAACGGCGAACCCACGCTGCGCTGGGCGCGGCGGGCAAAACAGACCTATCCGTGGAATTCAATTTACTTCGATCTGATTGAGCCATTGATCAAAGAAAGAAGGCGTTCTGATGAACAAGGCAATCCTAAAAATTAAAAGCATTCTGGTCCCGATCGGGATCGGCAATACCGGAGATGCGGCGCTGGCATTCGCAAAAATGATGGCGGACGAAGTCATCGTAATCGGCATCGCAGTCATTGAAAAAGGGGAATCGCTCAGTGCCGGAGCAGAACTAGCCCGCAGCGTCCGTAAACGGTTTCTCTCACTGAGCGGCCAGTCTTTCCGTATCAAAACCAAAGTAATCGTCTCTGAAACGCCCTGGGCCGATCTGCAAAAGGTCATCGCCGCGGAAGAGCCGGAGTTATTTCTTGCCGAGTGGGATCAGGACCATCTGGGATGCGGCATTCAGCTCACGGATCTATTATTCAACGCAAGCTGTAACGTCGGCATCGTGCGCGCGGCTGAGCCATTCACGCCGAAGCGGGTGCTGGTCACTGTCCGCGGCGGTCCCCATGCCGAACTGGCGACGAAGGTCGGGCTGAGCATTGAACCGCCGGAACTGGATGTCCTGCATCTCTCGCTGGCCGGTTCCAATGAAGCCCCGTTCAAGGGGCTGAAGCACATCCTGAACCAGATGCCGGAGATCAACTTCCGATCGGTCACCACGCAGGATTATGTCCAGTCAATCTTTGAGGAAACCGGACATTATGACCTGACAGTGCTGGGGGTTACC
>CALAEB010000414.1 GCA_937890875.1 uncultured Anaerolineaceae bacterium
AAGGCGTTGCCCAGCAGAAAAGAGAACATGACCGCCTTACGCCCGGGGAAATCAAACCGCGCAAGCACGTAGGCGGCCGGAAGGCAGATAATTAGCGAGACAAAGGTGGTCACGAACGCGAACAGGAAAGACAGCCCGATGGAACGCACCAGTGTGGGTTGGCTCAGCACATAAGCCCACCATTTGAACCCGAATTCGGACGGAATAATATCCGGGAATTCATATTTGTTGGCAAAAGCCAACAAGAACGTATACAGCAGCGGGCCATAAAAAAACAGCAGAAACAGGATCAGAAACAGAACTTCAAAGAACCGTTTTTTTTCCAGGCTGTAAAACCAGCGTCTCGGATTCAGAAAACTCATATGGCTGCCGCTCCTGTTCTTCCCTGAATGGGGTTCCCGTCTTGCTGCCGGAAAAATTGCGTTTTCAGCTGCACAGCGGTTTTTGCGTTGCGTGTGGTAATATTTCGGACGCCGGCCCGCAAATACTGCGTGATCATTTCCGGCTCGTCCACTGTCCAGACCGACACGCCAAAGCCATTCCGGCTGAAAAACATGATACGTTCGTCAGTTGCAATTTGAAACGGCATATTGAACGTATCGATCGCAAACATCCCTGCCAGGCTGACCAATTGTTCGGCATATGGATCCGGGTCGGGCAGGTGTTCCCGCAATACCCGCCAGAGATCACTGTAAAGTACGGGAAGCAAGTCTCCCCGTTTCTCTTCAATCAATTTCTTTTCCGCAAAAGGGACCAGCGCTTCTTCCAGATTCCAAAGCACCCGGCATCGTTCCATCAAATCAGGAATCCTGCGCAGGATCCCGGGCGTGACACTGCCGGAAAGATACAGCCGGTCTTTCGGGATCCGACAGCGTCCGGCAAGTTCAAGTATCGCAGGGATCGCTGCCGCCTCTTTGACATCACAATTGACCGCTGTCCCGTTCACAGCCAGGATAATTTCAAATGCGGCCTCTACGCGCGGTGAATCCGGGTAATATAAACTGGAATCAAAATCATGGGAAAGCACCAATATCCGGTCCCGACTCATCCGGACATCAATCTCAACGATATCAGCGCCGGATGCTATCCCCTGCGAAACGGACTCAAGAGAATCCGCCGGCGTATTGTCGCATCCGCTGTGGGCAGTAATCGTTGGAATCATTGGGTATGAAGTCATCCCGGCAATCACCTGTTTTATAGTTTCTTACAATTGTTTTTTCTATTGCTTTTTTGCCGTTCGTTCTCCTGTCTGAGGAAGACAGAGTCAAAACAATTTCAGAAAGAATCATAACATGCGTTCAGCAAAAAACTGACACGTTGTCCGACAAACAATTCCGGATAAATAATCAGAAAAACACTTTTTTACAATTATTTTTGAAAGAATTTACTTTATTCTTATCTATTTCCGCTGATTCCATAAATAGTTTTTTTGTTTTTTTATTTTTTTAATGCGGAGATTTTACGGAAACTTATCAAAAATGACTGTTTCTTAACAAATTCCTAACGCCGGAATAGCTACAGCTTGCCCTGAAGCGGTATCTACATGAATAACTTTTCGATTCCAGAAAATCTGATAACGAGAATCTGCGGGTCCACTTATTTCTCTTTCCATAAAAATAAGTGAATCGTAAATCTACCGTTCTGCAGCAAAAAGGAATCCAAATTCTGAATTATCGGCTTTTAAAACAAATATTACAAAATACGGGAACCCTTTTTGACAAAACGGAACCCACAGCATCTTCTTTCCATATTTCGAATCGCTGATTTGAAACCGGTGATTCCGTCAAACGAAACCCCGTATGATATGATTAATAACAATCGTCTATAAGAATTATTGATGTAGGAGCATTATGAAACGCATTGCTGTTTTCCTGAGTATGACCTTTGTATTGAGCTGGGGTGCGGAATTTTATTTATGGCAAAACGGAGGGCTTGAAAATCCGTACATTCAGATCATCCTGACCGGGATCATGTTAATCCCGGCCATCAGCGTCTTGCTGACAAGGAGGATCACGGGGGAAGGATTTCAGGATATGTGGCTCCGGCTTGATTTCAAAAAGAATCTGCGAACTTATCTGGTCGCATGGTTCGGACCTCCCGCCCTGATCATTCTGGGGACCGCCCTTTATTTTCTGCTGTTCCAATCCAACTTTGATCCCGAAATGACATTGCTGCGGGAATCAATGCAGGCTGCTTCGACAGCAGAGCCGGCAGAAATAACCACACAGGCACTGGTTCTGACAGTATTGATGCAAAGCCTGATCAGCATTATATTCGCCCCGCTTTTGAATATTGTCCCATCGCTGGGGGAAGAGTTGGGCTGGCGCGGTTATCTGCTTCCGAAACTGAGTGAACGCTTCAGCCGGAAAAAAGCGGTCCTGTTAAACGGAATCGTTTGGGGAGTCTGGCACGCGCCGATCATCGCCATGGGATATAACTATGGAAAGAATTATCTGGGGTATCCGTTTACCGGCATTCTTGCGATGATCCTCTTCTGCTGCTTTGTCGGATCCTTTTTCTCCTGGCTGGCCTTTCAGGCCAGAAGCGCAATCCCTGCCGCAATCGCACATGGCGCTTTGAACGGATTCGCCAGTATTGGAGTTTTCTTCCTGAAAAATGGGCCGGATCCGCTGGTCGGTCCTTACGCTACCGGGATCATCGGCGGGATTGGTTTCATTATTGTTGGAATTCTTTGCTATCGGCAAATTGATTATGCAGATCCTCAAGCAAAATCTGATGAAGTTTTGCAACCAGAGGAGAATATGGCTTAGTTCTTGCAACTAATCTTCACAAAACAGAATGTTTGATTTTTTGACCAACCTGCTGATTCTTCTCTAAAAAAGAGTTAAGCAACAATTAATAAAGCACTGCTGGAGGCAACAATGAAATTCAATAAATTGCATTTTCCCATTCATATCATGCTGGTAATCGTTTTGTGTATTGGTATCACCGCGGCGTGGGCAGACGAAAAAGTCGACCCGTCTTATACGATCAGCGAAGTGATTTCCGGCGCAAGCGTCACAATTCTGACGCGTGACTTTCCAGCCGATACGGAATTTATCGTGAGCATGAAGGACATCAACAGTACCGGCGAGTTTACGGATGTGGTCAGAT
>CALAEB010000415.1 GCA_937890875.1 uncultured Anaerolineaceae bacterium
GACTTCCTGCAGAAAATAACGGCGGATCAGGCGCATAATTATCTCGCCTCATTGTTTCCGCAGGAAGTCTACGGGCCGGCACACATCAACCTGATTCTGCTGGGGCGGCGGATCTGTTTTGCGCGCAACCCGAATTGTGCGGAATGTTTCCTTCGCGATCAGTGCGACTATTATCAGGGGGACCGGCTGCCAGAACAGAACCGTTGATTCGGATGGACGGTTGAATATTGTCTCCTTCTGCACCGGAAGGCTGGCGAAGCTTATGGGTTGTTCCGGCTGTTTCAAGACAGTAATGCGAGGTACAGAGATCCCTTGCGGATCGACAAGGAAAATTGACGGTTTTCTGTTTATCATTTGCATCGCCGGTTCGCAGCGCTGAATTTTGTTTTTTTGGGAAAGGATGTCCTGATGGAACTGCCGATTTTTTTTGTGATTGCGGGTTTTGCGCTCATAATTGCGCTGAACAACCTGCGCCCGTTCGTGCTTTCCCGGCTGACGATTTCCTGGCGCGTTGAAACCTGGCTCACCTTTCTGATCAGCGCCATGTTCGTTGTTTCCCTTTTCTTCATCATTTTCTTTCTGATTTTTGGGATGATTTCCTGGTTTTCGGTGGACAGTTCCGGGATTGTCTGGCTCCTGCTAACCATCGTGCTGCTGATCAGCGGTATTCTGGGCGTGCTGTTTCTGAAGGACAAAAGACGCGGGAACCTTTCAATGATCTGCGTTTTGCTGGGCTATCTCTCGCTTTTCTTTTATGTGATGGGACATTTTATTGAGCCGTTGTAAATGGACGGATCGCAGCGTGCCTGCTGTCTATTCTGAATGCCGGTTGGTTTGCAACAGCAATTTGCAATATGGTTTGAAGGTCAAAAGTCAAATTCACCTTTAATTCGTTGATACCCGGACCCAATAGAAAACGTATGCAGTGGCTGTCTCGTTTATCTGAAATGAGTCTTTATTTTAAAACACTGAGTTAGTAAGGTCTAACACCCTGCCGAAGGCGTTACAGGGTATAATCTGTTTTGAAAATTCACAGGTGTTTCTCCCCTGATACCAATAGGAGGGTATGTATGCAACCGAGAAGAATTGCTGATGACATTTACTGGGTTGGAATTAATGACCGCCAGTCCGATCTTTTTGAAGGGCTGTGGCCGATCAAAGAGCATGGCGTTTCCATCAACAGTTATGTCTTGCTGGATGAAAAGAATGTGATCGTTGATCTTTCCTGTGAGCTGATGAGCGAACGGTATATCCACAAATTGAAGGAAGTCGTTGATCTGGAAAAAGTGGACTACATCATTCTGAATCATATGGAGCCGGACCATACCGGTGCGCTGCCGGAAATTCGAGCTCAGGTCCCCAACGCTGTTTTTCTTGGCACGGCCAAGGCCTGTGAGATTGCCGCAAATTTCTATGACCTGCGGGATAATTTCCGGGTGGTTGAGGATGGCGAAGAATTAAAGATCGGCAAACGGACGCTGCGTTTTTATTCGATTCCATTTGTGCACTGGCCGGAGACGATGGCAACGTACGCGGTGGAGGACCAGATTCTTTTCCCCTGTGACGCCTTCGGCGGTTATGGCGCGCTGCCCGGCATCCTTTTTGATGATCAATGCGCGGACCTGGCTTTCATGGAGTCGGAAGCGATGCGCTATTATGTCAATATTGTTGGCACGCACAGTTCTAATGCCAAAAAAGCCATCGAAAAACTCCGACCGGTTCCGCTGAAAACCATTGCGCCATCTCATGGGTTGGTCTGGCGCAAGAATCCTGAACGGATTTATGAACTTTATTCGAAATTATCCAATTATCCGGATGGAAAGCGGGAAAAAGCAGCCACGCTGATTTTCGGTTCGATGTATGGGAATACCCGGACTTTTGCCGAGGCCGTGATGCAGGCGGTGGCGGAAGAGGGCCTTCCGATGGAAGTATTCGACGTCAATACGATTCATGCCAGCTATATCCTGCCCTCCCTATGGAAGAACGAAGGGGTGATCGTTTGTGCGCCGACCTATGAGGGGGCATTGTTCCCGATCATGACCAATGTGCTGAACATTGCGAAGGTGAAGAAGGTCCAAAAACGGACGGCTGCCTATTTCGGCAGCTATGCCTGGGGCAGTATGGCGAAAAAGCAGATAGAGACGTATTGCACAGAACAGAAATGGAATCTGATTGAGAATTATCAGTTCTTCGGGAAGCCGAAAGCGGCGGATTTTGAAATGATTCCCGCGTTCGCGAAAAAATTCGCGGATGCGGTGCGGATGGCGTCCTGAAGGCCGGAGCGCATGTCAGCGGCGTTTATTCGCAGGCAGGAGGATTTTGTTTGCGGGCATTGCGGAAAGACTGTGAAAGGGAATGGATATACCAATCATTGTCCTGACTGCCTGTACAGCAAACATGTGGATGTTAATCCCGGCGATCGTGCGGCGGAATGCGGCGGCCTGATGAGGCCGGTTCGGGGGGAATTGCGCAAAAATGAGATGATCATCACGCACGAATGCCTGAAATGCGGTTACCGCAAAGTGAACAAAGCCGCCCCGGAAGACAATTTCGAACTGCTGTTGAAGCTGATGCAGGAAGAACGACTATAGAAAAAGAGGCTGTCCTGCCGCAGGCAAGACAGCCTCTTTTTATGTCAGGGTGCTGCCCTGCGGGCGTCCCAAAATGAAGGATATCTCTGCTGTCATAACCAGGATTTTCTCAGAGCATTTTTTTCAGCATTTCCTGCATGAAACGCTCATGCGGAAGAGCGAAGTTCCCGCTGACGGTCTCTCCGGCCGGAACATGGCTGACGGCCACCGCGCCCAGGCTGATCCGCGCGCCTTTTCCGACTTTCACTTCACTGGAGACGGTGGCGTTCGGCCCGATCCAAACGTCATCATCCAGGAGGGCCGAGCCGGCCACACAGGCGGAAGCAGCGATCAGACAGCGCTGTCCGATATGCACGCCGTGCGCGATATGGACCAGGCTTTCGATTTTGGTCTGATTGCCGACCAGCGTGGCATGCCAGGGAAAAAGCGAACGGGAAAGATTGCAATTATATTGAATTTCGACGTCCTCACCGATGACCAGCTTCCCGCAGTGGGTGACGGGCAAAATGCCAGATCGGAAGAG
>CALAEB010000416.1 GCA_937890875.1 uncultured Anaerolineaceae bacterium
GCGCTTCCGGACCGGGAATCGCGATTGCGTCATTTTCCCGAATGGAGGCCTGCGCGGCGAACCCGGCCAGCGACACAGACAGCAGATCCGCGAGCGGGATGGGCCAGTCTTTCCCCTGGAGGACTGATGCGAGAAACGTGTCGATGGCGCCGGCATGTCCCTTGTCCTGCCGCAGTGCGGATTTCGTTTGTTGATGACGTCCGTCCTGCCAGGTGTCCAACGTGCGGAAATCATTCAGCACAGCCACCTTTCCACCGCCGAACACTTCACAGCGTTCCTTGGGATAGGTTTTGTCACCGCTTGCCGCGTAGGTGACCGTTCCGAACGATCCGTTTGCAAATTTGAATTGCAGGCTGAAATTATCCTGACAATAGCGCCCGTTGTCCGGCAGCGCGGCAGCCGACACGCTGACCGGCCGCGAGCGGGCAAGAAAGGTGAGAAAATCGATAAAATGGCAGCCTTCACCGAGCAGCCGTCCGCCGCCGACAGCCGGATCCTGTGTCCAGTGATCCGGCTGGATATATCCCGCGTTGATCGTATAATGCATCGCCAGCGGTTCCGGGCTGCCGGCGAAAAAGTCGAAGAGCTGGCGCCCCAGCGGCGAGAAACGGCGGTTATACCCGACTGTCAGCACCGGTTCGGGATGGGCTCGGACCGTACGATCAATTTCAGACAGTTCTTCAAGCGTCAGCGCCAGCGGTTTTTCACAGTAGACATTTTTTCCGTTGCTGAGTGCGCGGATGACCTGCCCGGCGTGCAGGTGATGCCGGGTGAGCAGCATAACTGTATTGACCTCCGGATCATCCAGAATGGCAGACCCGGAGACATCCACTTTTTCGATTCTGAATTTCTCCGCGGCATGGACGGCGCTGCCGCCGCTGCCGGAAGCGATGCTGACCAGGCGCACCGGTTGGGCGACTTTGGCCAATGCCGGCAGGAAAGTGGCGTTGGCATAATTCCCCGCACCGAGAATCCCGATCGTCACCGGAGCCGGTTGGGCCGCCGGGCGGATTTGGATCGGTTCATTCCGCTCCGGAATTTCATCCGGCTGCGGATATTCCAGCAAAATGCCGAGAAAGGGTTCGCTGATTTTTCCGGAGATAAGATCATAGGCCTTTTCACCCGTTTCGATCGGAATTTTATGCGAAATCAGCTGTTGGACGTCCACTTTGCCGGCTGCCAGCAGCTCCACAAAGGCTTCCATGTTGCGGCCTTCAGTCCAGCGGACATAACCCAGCGGATAGTCCTGTCCCTTTTCTTCATAGTTCGCGTCATAGCGGCCCGGCCCGTAGGACCGGGAGACCATGAAGCGCAGCTCTTTTTCATAGTAAATTTTTCGGGGGATCTCCAGCCCGACAGCTCCGATGGCGATCACATTCCCCCGGTCGCGGCAAAGTACGCCGGCCAGCTCAATCGAATCATTGTCCTTGCTGCCGGCACAGATCAGGACATGGTCGAACCCCCGGTTCCTGGTGAAAGACGGCGCGACGGCGTCAACGTCCGAGCGCAGACAAGCCGCGGCTCCCAGCGTCTCGGCCAGTTTTACCCGGTCTTCGGCGATGTCGATCCCCAGCACGCGGCAGCCCGCAGCCAGCGCGATTTGCAGCGTCATTAACCCGAGTAGGCCCAAGCCGATGACCAGGACAGTCTCGTTGACCATCGGTGCTGCCAGGCGAAACCCATGCATACCGACTGCACCCAGCGTGGCAAAAGCGGCTTCGTCCGGCTGGACACCGGCAGGCAGTTTGACCAGCAGATTTCTGGGCACGACGTTGTATTCAGCATGTGTGGCAAAACCGCCGCCGCCGCAGGCCACCCGGTCGCCGATCTGAAAACCGGGCATATCTTCTCCTAGTGCGACAATCGTTCCGGCGGACGAATATCCCGGGTACATCGGCTGGTCCAGCCGGTTGAGCGCGGATTCGAGCGTGGTGAGGACACCTTCCCGCCTGGCTTTATCCACCACCTGACGGACCAGATCCGGCCGCGAGGCGGCTTTCCCAATCAGGTTCTTTTCGGCAAAGTCGACCAGCGTTTTTTCCGTGCCGGTTGAAACGAGCGAATAAGCGGTACGGACTAATGCCGTGCGCCGGCCGGGGTTGGGAATGGGGAGCTCTTTAATTTCGGTTTTGCCGTTTTTCATATTTTGCAGGAGTTGTTTCATTTTGTGTTGTGATGTTTCAGAATTGGGCCCGGTGTTGGGCAGAGGCGGCGGTGTGCGACGGAAAAGGCGTAGCCGCGGAATTCTGAACTTTGCGCTCCTTATTGGTTCAGATGATGTGCTACGCTTTATTATACTGTAGACGGACGGGAGCTTTTGAGCGAGCTAGCAGGCAGCAGC
>CALAEB010000417.1 GCA_937890875.1 uncultured Anaerolineaceae bacterium
GCCAGGGAAGCAGAACGGTTACAACCGGAACTATTATGTTTATTTCGGCGTTGTTCCGGCGGTAACCGTTCTGCTTCCCTGGCGGATAATCACTGGCGAATTTCTGGAGCTGGATTACGCGACGCTGTTTTTCTGCTGTCTGGGGCTGATCGGGCTTTATGGGCTCTATTCCCGGATTGTTCCGCAGAAATTTCCGCGACTGCCTTTCCCGTTTTATGTCATGGGCTTTCTGCTGCTCTTTACGCTGCTGAATCTGACCTGGTGTCTGCGGCGCGGTTTGGTGTATGAACTGGCTATCTGTTCCGGGTTCTGTTTTATCAGCTGGGGAATTTTCCTGATTTGGCGCGGCTGCGAGTCCGGCCGGCTTTCGCCCGGTTTTCTGGCGGCTGGCGGGGCGGCCGCGGCGATGGCAGTCGGCTGCCGGCCGACGCTGTTATTGGCGTCGCTGCTCATTCCGGTCATTGTTTGGCCGGCGGTAAAGCGGACCGGCGGACCGGGGTTAATCGCGCTGGCGGTTCCCTATCTGCTGGTCGGGGCGCTGCTGATGAAATACAATTATGAGCGCTTCGGGAACATTTTCGAGTTCGGTATCCACTACCAGCTGACCGAGGCGAACGAATCGGTTTCATCATTCCGGACGGGTTTCCAGGGGACATTGCTTTCCATTCTGGCCTATCTGTTCACCCCCTTCCGCGTCGACGCGCAATTTCCGTTTGTACACCGGTCGGAGATTCAAGTCCCCTATAACGGATTCCTGCTGCATGAACCGGAAATGATCGGTCTGTTCAGTTTTCCTGTGCTCTGGTTTTTGTTTCTCTTCCGTCGCTTCCGGACCATGCTGCGGGAAAAAGGGCTGCTGGCTTTCTGCAGGCTTTGCCTGCTGACAGGATTGCTGCTCTGCGCCGCCTGTAGCCTGTTTTCGGTTACGATGCGCTATTGGGTGGATTTTGCCTGGCTGTTCGGGTTGCCGGCTGTGCTCATTCTTCTCTGCTGCCGGGAGGTTTTCGCTGCAAAAGGTATGGCTGGCTGGGTAAGCGCTGCCGCGCTGGTTTGCCTGATCGCCGGAACGGCTGTGTGGCTTGGATTATCGCTCACCGGGGAGGGCGGCTGGTTTGAGCAGATTAATCCGGCGTATTTTAACCGTCTTGCCTGGCAATATGCGTTTTGGCAATAAAACAATAACTTGATTTTTGACACGCTGCCTGAAATTGGCCGGGATGGTCATCAAAAGAACAGCAAAAAGCCGCCCGATCCGGGCGGCTTTTTGCTGTTCTTTTGATGAAATTAATAATTAACGCTTCGGATTTCGAAATATGATTGCGGATGGTTACAGGTCGGGCAGACGGCCGGAGCTTTTTTCCCGTAATGCAGATGACCGCAGTTCCGGCAGATCCAGACGACTTCCTCGTCTTTCTCGAAAAGTTTCTTTGTTTCTTCATTGTCGGCCAATTTCCGGTAACGTTCTTCATGTGTTTTCTCAATTTTGCCGACCAACTCAAATTTAGTCGCGATTTCCTTGAAACCTTCTTCGCGGGCTATTTCTGCGAATTCTTTGTACATGCTGGTCCATTCGTAATTTTCACCGGCTGCGGCATCCAGCAGGTTGTCATACGTGCCCGGCACCTCTCCGTCGTGCAGATATTTGAACCATAACTTCGCGTGTTCATGTTCGTTCCAGGCGGTTTCATTGAAAATTGCGCCGATCTGCTCATAACCTTCATTTTTGGCCTTGGAAGCATAGAATGTATATTTCGTATTGGCTTGTGATTCGCCGGCGAAGGCGGTTTTCAGATTCTGTTCGGTTTTTGATCCTTTAAGTTCCATATTAATCCTCTCTTAAATTCTTTTTTCTCTGATAAATGATTGTATTACAATTATAAATCAAAAAACGGCCGCTCAGGCAGTAATTCAATCAATCACAGCGATTCGAAATATGGGAAGAATTCTTTGTTGTTCTTTTGGTTTTGTGCGGAGCACAAAACCAAAAGAACAACAAAATTTCGCTCCTTATTCGAAAGGCCTGCCAAATTTCGAATTGCTGAATCAATCAAATAACGCGCCGATGAAGCCGGCGCGTTATTTGATTGAATTATCTCAACTTTTTCAGCACACAGGATCCCGCTTGCCCGGCACCGCAACACAAACCCCGAACTTGTTTTCAGCTAACTGTGCGCTTCAGTATTATTATTTTTTTGGGGGGGAGGAGGAGAACAGCACTGAAAAAAACATCATGCCTGCCCCCTGAATCCGGTATTTGCCCGAATTGCTGTTGCGGCTGAAGCTTTTTAAAGTTCTTCGAACTCGGATTTTGCCAGACCACACTCAGGGCAAACCCAATCAT
>CALAEB010000418.1 GCA_937890875.1 uncultured Anaerolineaceae bacterium
GGAGTTCAGACGTGTGCTCTTCCGATCTGGTCTTCGGGGATATTTTCCCGCTGCCGGAACGGCTGCTGCGGAAATACGCGCCGCAGGCAAAACGATTGATCCATGTGGAACAAAACGCCACCGGGCAGCTGGCCGGATTGATCCGGGAAACGACCGGTATCGTCTGCACGTCCGGTATTTTGAAATACGACGGGCGGCAGATCACCGCGCAGGAAATTATCGCGGGCGTTCTTGAGGAGGTGCAAAAATGACAAACAGCGGTTTTTCAACTTACGAGACGGCGTGGTGCCCGGGATGCGGCAATTTTTCGATTTTGGATTGTCTGAAAACGGCGCTGAACGAGCTTGGCCTGCGTCCGCAGGATGTGCTGATGGCCGCCGGGATCGGGCAGGCAGCCAAAACGCCGCAGTATATCAGCGGGAATGCTTTCTGCGGGCTGCATGGGCGGTCGCTGCCGGCAGCCGTCGCGGCGAAGATCGCCAACACGAATCTGACCGTAATCGTGGACACCGGCGACGGCGATTCCTACGGCGAAGGCGGTAACCATTTCATTCATAACATCCGGCGCAATGTGGACATCACCCATTTTGTGCATGACAATCAGGTCTACGGGCTGACCAAGGGTCAGGCGTCTCCGACCACGGCCGAAGGGCAGGTGACCCCGGTCCAGCCGGACGGGAGCCAGAACCTCCCGCTGAATCCGGCGCTGGTCGCGATCGCCTCGGGAGCCAGATTCGTCGCCCGTGCCTTCAGCGGGAAAAAAGCGCATCTGATCTCGGTTATGAAACAGGCGATCCAATATCCGGGGTACGCCCTGGTGGATATCCTCCAGCCCTGCATCAGTTTCAACAAGGTGAACACGTTCGCCTGGTACAACGAACGGGTGTACGAACTGGACGAGACTTACAATCCGGAGAACAAATTGAGCGCGCTGGAAAAATCGATGGAGTTCGGCGAACACATTCCGATCGGCGTCATTTACCGGGAAAGCGGACGCACATTCCACGAAAAGAACCGCGTCCTTCAGGACGGCACGCCGCTGCTGGAGAAGGAATTGAAGCCGGACCTGATCGGAAACCTGATTCAGGAATTGATATAAAGAATCATAGATTCCCAAGGGCCTGATCGTCTTCGGGAATCTGTTTGGAACAAGGCTGCAAACGAATCCGGGAAAGAGCGCTGATTCATTCGCTTTTTTCCCGGTTGAAGTAAGAAATAACAATCCGGATAAAAGACCGGCCGGCAAAATGCCGGCCGGAAGACATCAGCCGAAACTTTTTCAGCGTTGTTGCTTACGCGAAAATATTCTTCAGCACAACGGTCTTGGTCTTTGTCACCGCCTCATAGGTGGACATTACGCCTTCGGTGCCGATGCCGGAATATTTATAACCGCCGAACGGCATCTCAAAACTGCGGTAAAAACTTGCGCCGTTCAGCACCACGCCGCCGCAAGCCAGCGCCTGCGCCGCCTGCCAGGCTTTTTTATTATCCCGCGTAAAGATACAGCCGCACAGACCAAACATGGAGGCATTGGCGATTTCAATCGCCTCGTCCAGTGTGATGAAACCGATCACCGGCACCACCGGCCCAAAAATCTCCATGTCTTTGGCCACGTCGGCGTTTTTTGGCACGTCGGCGATAACGGTCGGTTCGTAAAACGCGCCATTGCGCTTACCGCCCAGCACAATGCGCCCGCCCTGGGATACGGTCAGATTCACCTGTTCCTCCACACGGACGGCCGCCGCTTCATTGATCAGACAGCCAAGCTGTGTATCCGGATCCGCCGGATCCCCCAGCTTTATTTTCCGGATGCGTTCAATCGCTTTGACCGTAAACGCATCTCTCAGGCTGTCGTGGACCAAAAACCGTTTGGAGGCGCAGCATACCTGCCCGGTGTTATACATGCGGCCCCAGATCATTTCTTCCACCGCCAGATCCACATCGGCGTCGTCACAGACAATAAACGCGTCATTGCCGCCCAGCTCCAACGCGACATGCGCCAGATGTCCGGCGGCGGTCTTCGCCACGCTCACGCCCACCTCCGTGGAACCGGTGAGGGAAATCCCATGCACAGCCGGATGTTCACACAGCCAGGTGCCCACTTTACTGCCGCTGCCGCTGATGATCTCGATCGCGCCGTCACTGACGCCGGCCTCCGCCAAAAGTTCAGTCAGCCGGAACAATGTGAGCGGATTATCCGAAGAAGGTTTCACAATCGCGGCATTGCCGGCCATCAACGCCGGCGCCACTTTCTGATCGAACAGGTCGCAGGGAAAGTTGAACGGGATAATACAGGCGATCACGCCCAGCGGTTCTCGCATTGTGATCAGCAGGTGGTTTTCCTGGCCTTTTTCGAACTGCCCGGGAATTGCGTTGCCGTATAAATGTTTCGCCTTTTCGATAAAAGCTTTAAACGCGATCGGGATATTGGCGATTTCGCCGCGGGCTTCGGTGATCGGTTTTCCCGTCTCC
>CALAEB010000419.1 GCA_937890875.1 uncultured Anaerolineaceae bacterium
CCCAACGGATGGCCGAACCGATGCCGCGGGTGATCGGCACGGCGGTCGCGGTGGGAGTCACGGATGGCGTCAGTGTCGGTGTCGGCGTGGGCGTCTCGGTCCATGATGCGATGCGCACCTTCTCGGTTGCCTGAGCGGATAAGGCTGTTTGCGTGGTATGCAGCAACGCAAGTGTTGAGCGATAATTGTTTTCTGTTTGGCGGATTTCCGCACCCTTTGAAAAATTAAAAATCAGGACAAATCCGGCGAGAATGAACAAAGCGGTGAGGATCAGCGGAAGCGGCCGCAGCGCCGGCGATTTGGTTTGGGGATTTTTTTTGGACCGGCTGAAAGATGAAGATTTTCGCCTTCCCGTCCGGGGACGGGAAAATCCGTCAAGGGTGTTGGTCTCGGCTGGCTGCGGTTTTTGAAGATCCGGTACAGCGGGAGATTCCGTTTGTCCGGTATATTGTGTCTCCTGGGATGGGGAGGATTGCAGCCGGATCGCGTTAAAGAGTTCGATGCAGTTCGCATATTGGACGTCCGGATCCGGCGAAAGGCAGCGTTGAATGATATCGATGATTTCCTGCGGCGTTTCCGATGTGTTCCGGGAAAGGCCGGCTTCGTAATATGCATACGCGTCACGGTTTTCAGGAGCGCCGGCTGTGCCGAACGGGATCAGGCTGGTGAAAATTTCAACCAGGATGACACCCATCGCATAGACGTCCGAAGAAAAAGGCGGCACACCGGCCTTTTTTTCTTTCGGCTCGTGATATAATTCCAATCTGGAATCAAATGCGGAAGGCAGGGATAGCAATGAAAAGTAAACTTCACCCGAATCGCTGATTAGGATATGGGATGAATCCAATTTTTCAAGCACCAAACTTTGGTCATGCATCGCGGCCAGCGCGGCCGTTATGTCATCCGCAATTTTGATTGCCTGAGCGAACGGCATCGGACGTCCATAATCACTGAGAAAATCGGACAATGATATTCCGGGAATAAAGTTCTGTCGAAGCAGCAGCCCCTGGCTGGTGAGCTCCGGCTCGTAAAATGGAATTACGTTCGTATGGCTGAATTTTGCGAATTGCTGTGACTGAAACTGAATTGCAAAAAAAGCTTTGGCAGAAATCTCGTTTTCATCGATCTGAACCAGTTTTAGCAGGTAATCTTTATGATCAGAGGATGAACGGCCTATCATTAATCGACCGGTGCTGTCGTTCCCGATTTCCTCAATGCTCTGATACTTTTCGTAAATCATTTTTGATAATCCTTATCGCGATTCATAATCATTCATATTGAATTTTTCGGTGATTCGGTTTCCAATCGGTTGCCGGAATGATCGCTGAGACTCTGCAAAAGCCGCGGCAGACGCCTGATTGACTGGTGGCCGGCTCGCAATCAGCAGACCAAGGGTTCTCGCTTGCGCAGGGATTTGGCCGATGAATCATGCCATCTCCGGCGAACCAAGTTCAAGCTTCGAGTCATAGTCTCATAAGAATTATAGTTGATTAATCAGCGGGATCTTTCCGCTTAACCGGCGGATATTCGAAAAATCAGATCTTTTGAATAAAGCGGCACGGCCGCGCCTTTTTATTCAAACAGAGGTCTTGTTTGGGGAAATCCTGTCCGAAAGCGTGATTCCGCTCAGGAAAGACAGATTATGCTTAAACTGAATCAAATTCATAAAAGCTACGGGACCAGACAGGTCCTGACACAGATCAATTTCTCATTGGTCAGCGGCGAGCGGGCCGCGATCCTCGGGCCGAACGGCAGCGGAAAAACAACGCTGATGCGAATCATCAGCGGAGAAGAAGTGCCGGATCAAGGCACGATCCAGTTCTCACCGCCCGGCCTGAAATGGTACTATATGCCCCAGAGCAGACAGCTCCCGGAAGGGACGCGGATTTCGGAGGTTCTTCAACGTGGGAAGGAGCATCCGGCCGAACTGGAGGCAAAATTGGAATCGCTTTCCCGTCAGCTCAGCTTTGCCCCTCAGGATGAAACGCTGCAGGAAGCGTTTGATCGCGCGCTGGCGGCGTTAACCCATACGGATCAGGATCAGGACGCGTTATTAAAAGTGTTGCTGGTTTTCGGCCTGGATCGATTTGAATTGACCACGCCGGTTGCAATCCTGAGCGGCGGACAGCGGGCGCGTTTGTATTTGGCGGCGGCCGTTTTATCCAGGGCGCGGCTGTTGCTGCTGGACGAGCCCACCAACGATTTGGATGAGCCGATGCTGGAATGGCTGGAAGATTGGTTCCGCGCTTTCAGCGGGGCGATTCTGTTCGTCTCTCATGACCGGGCCTTTCTCAACCGGACGGCGACCCAAATTTTGGAACTGAGTCCGCAGACGCATACCGTTACGCTCTATCCCGGCAATTATGATGCCTGGCGGGAGCGGAAGTCAGCGGAAAGCGCGGCTGCGCTGGCCGACTGGACGCGGCAGCAAACTGAGATCAACGATTTGCGGGAGGCTGCGTTGCACCTGCGGGCAAACGCGAAATTCCGCCGCGGTGGGAAAGCGGACAGCGGTGATAAATTCTTGATCGGATTTTTCGCCAATCGCAGCAAAGGGACGGTGAAACGGGCAACCAGGATTGAAGAGCGGCTGGAAAAACTGCAGACGGATGACAAACTGGAGAAACCGGGCCGGCACTGGAAGATGAAGATGGACTTTTTGTCTCTCAATGAGACCGGCATGCGGGCGCTTGAACTGCGGGAGCTGGCGGTCGGTTATGGCGATCATCCGCTGATTTCCGAAATCAGTCTTTCCCTTTCCAAAGGACAGAAATGTGTGCTGGCCGGGCCGAACGGATCTGGCAAAACGACGTTGATCCGCACCATCATGGGCGAACTGCCGCCGTTGTCCGGCGAAGTCCGCTTCGGATCCAATGTCGTCCCCGGCTTGATGACGCAGGGGCTGCAGGCTTCCTGCTTTAAGGCGAACGCGTTTGAAACCATCCGCTCGGTTTCCAATTTGAACGAAACCGAAATCAGGCGCTTCCTTTCTTATTATCTGTTCTTCGGCGACGAGGTGTTTGTTCCCGCCGAAGTTCTCTCCAATGGGCAATCCGCCCGGTTAATGCTGGCGGAAATGGCGGTCACCGGCGTTAATTTTCTGGTCATGGACGAGCCGCTGAATCACCTGGACATTGAGTCCCGCGAGCAGTTTGGAGATGCCGTGATGAACTTCCCGGGTACAGTTCTGGCCGTCGTCCATGATCGCTATTTTAGGGAACGCTTTGCGGAGGTCGTCTGGCGCGTGGATAACGGGAGGATTCGGGTATTGTAACGTTTTGAAACGGTTTTCTGTGTCCTGCGTATATAGAATCAGTAATTGAGAACAGAGGATTTTTTGAGCAAACGGGGAGGCCGCAGCGCGTTTTTTTAAGGTGGTTCGGGCGCCAAAAGCGATCAGGTACCCGAAGCTTGAAAATCTTTTAAACGGGAAGTTTGTGGTTCTGAATACGGTTTTTGGCATTCGAATCAAAATCGAATTGCTGATATCAATTGAATTTATAGAGAAGGAAAGAAACAATGGATAAAGATATCGAAAACATCATTGAAACGATTAAAACGAGCCTGAAAAAAGGGGCAGATGCGGTATCCGAAGAAATCGATAAAAGCCAGATTCTGGGGAAATATAAGAATTCTGAGGATAAAGTCGCGGATATTCTGGATGATGCCGGAAAGGCGGTTACCAGCGTGGTCGAGAAGATTGCCGATAAAACCGAACCGGTCATCAAAAAAACCAAAGCTCAGATTTATGAGCGGTTTTATGAAGAATATAAAAAGGCCGGCGCTCCTTATGGTGATACGCATGAAGGATTTCTTCAATGGGCAGATGAGCGGGAAACAACGATCCGGGATGCCGTGGACGAGGGACTGGAAAAAGGACGCAGCGCGATCCTGAAGGGCGTCGGGAAAGCAAAAGATTTCGTGGACAATGAAATCGGGAAACATGAAAAGGCTTCCGATGCAGTCGTGGACAGCGCTCCGGCGGATCAGGACACGGAGCACGATACCTCCGGGAAAGATCCTGCTGAGGACGGCAAGTAATTCGCCCGGGCCAAGGCTGTTTTCGTTTGTGATCATTGTCCGGCATGACAGCGTTTCGAGTTGCTGCCAGCATGATGAAAAAGGAAGTCCTTCTCGGATAAATTAATGAAACAGAACGCTTTGTTGCCAAGCCCACCCGATGTAACCGGACGAGCTTGGCAACAAAGCGTGTTTTATTCAAATTGCGAATTGTTGGATAATAATATAAGAATCTCAGCGCGATTTTCTATCGTTCGAAGCCGATCGTAGCCGTTCGAATGATGCGATTATGAAGCTTTCTTGTTCCTGTACTTGATTCAATCTGAATTCTGAAATTTCGAATTTATCGGCCAGTCAGCGGTCTGGCCGAAGTACGCGCTGCGTTTGCGGCATGGTTCCACAGTATGCCTGCGCTGTTTCGGAAACACAGGCGAGGGGGCGTTTGGCAACCCCGTATCCTTATTCCTGTTTTCCGGGTTCCGGGTCGGTATCCGGCTGCTGATTAAGCTTTTTGTTTTTGAACTCTTCGGCTGCCTTGGTATAACATTCCCATAACGCCTGTTTTTCGGGTTCAAGTGTGACTTTTAAATGCATCCTTTTTTCCCGCGCGTCGACCATTTGCAGGATGGAGAGCGCCAGTTCCTTGGCGACTTCGATCGGCATGAACAGATATGTTTCGTCGACGGTTTTCTTCTCGTCCAATATAGTGCCGAAATTGGATTTTTCGATATTCGGAGCGACTGTTTTGGCATCTAAAACGCAAGTGAAATTTTGGATGCTGAAAGCAAAATTGTTCATGTAAGCGGATTTGTTACTCATTCTCGGCATTCCTTTCCGTCTGGTGTTCGCAGGTACCCAGGTTTAAGTTGGCGCCGCAGATGTCGCACAATCCTTTGCAATCCGGCCGGCAGACCGGGCAGAACGGAACTTCGATCACCAGATATTCGCGGAGCAGCGGCAGCAGGTCCATCATGCCGTTTTCCGGGAGGTAAATTTCCGCGTTTTGGTTTTGGC
This sequence comes from uncultured Anaerolineaceae bacterium, assembly GCA_937890875.1. GTDB lineage: Bacteria > Chloroflexota > Anaerolineae > Anaerolineales > Anaerolineaceae > Flexilinea. The sequence continues at coordinate 5,035 of CALAEB010000419.1, forward strand.
GAAGATGAAACGCAAAAAGCTCATCGAAAGCGGTCTCGATTTTCTGTGCGAACGGTTCCAGGCAGCGGACGCAGTCCAGGCCGCATTCGGCTGTGGCGTGGATGGAGGCCAAAATGCCTTGTTGTACCCGGCTGACTCGCAATTCACACTTCAGATTTTCCAGTTCGAGATTCTCATCTAGCGTCAGGCGTGGGGATTCGATTTCAAATTCACGGTAAGCGCCGACCGCTTCGTGGATAAGGAAACGGACATTGATTCGAAAAGGATTGGTTTGTTTCATCATGTCCCTCTTTTCACAGGTCATTATAATCCAAATCCGGCTCGCTTTTGCCGTGCGGAACGGACAGCAGGAAATCTGTTAAACCTACCCTCCTAAAAATGTCCTGGAACCGGCGGATTGAACACCCGCGGATATTCCAAATTTTAAAATCCTGCTTCCGGATGAAAAACTTGAAGCGTGATATAAATATCGGTATGAATTCAGCCATATCCTCCCCGAAAAATATCCCTGAAGAAAAAAGATTGCGGGTGAAATCAGTCCTGATTCTGCTGGCGGTTTTGGAGGGGGTTGCCGCGGCTTATACCCTGATCCGGGTTCCGTCGGAAGCGGAAAGCGCGGTTTTTTTTGGCCTGTCCAAAAGCCGCTTGATTTTGCTGGCCGCGGCGCTGGCCGGGATTCTCTTTTTCCTGAGCATTTGGATCATCTATTCGGTCGGTCGGCTGAAAGCAGCCCGGCTGAAAATTGAGCAGGTGTTACAGAAGCCGGGCATTGCCTTTTGCGTGCTGGCCGTCTGCTGGGCCGTGCTGTTGTGCTGCACATGGCTGTTTGTGTTCCGGTTTTCTCCTGCCAATGCGCTGGACAGCACAATGGGAACCATCGTGTCCAGAACCTGGGGCCTGCTGATCTGGGGCATATTGCTCGCTTTCCAGGCGGTGGCTTTCTTTGCGCTTTTCTCCGGCCTGCTGTCGTCGCTTTTTTCGCCGGTCCGGGCCGCGGTGTTCTTTACGATTTTTATGCTGACGTATACTGCTTTTGCGGCCTATTATGATCAGGTCGATTGGTCGGTCCGCATGCATGGGTTGACCTGGCTGATGCTGACGCCCTGCGCTGTCTCGCTGATCTGGGCGCTCGGTTCCCGCGTTTACGCGGCGAAAAAGTGGGCGGGGATGGCGAATTCCGTGCTGCTGTGTCTTTTGATCGGGACGGCTACCTTGATGCTATCTCGTATGCCGTCTTCT
>CALAEB010000420.1 GCA_937890875.1 uncultured Anaerolineaceae bacterium
TGCGGATGCTGTCCAGGCAGGCTTTTAACACCTGCGGCATTTCAGCGTAGAAACCGCTGACGAAGGGAATGTAGTTCAACACCGCCACCGTAACCCGGGCCGGTTTCGCGACTTCCTTTACAAATTTCGCGGGGTTTTGACCGATTCGCATTCACTCTCCAATTTTCAGAAAACATCCCAGGATCCGAATGCTCGCTCAAAAGCGCGGCACCGGATATTCAGGATATTTTCAGTTTTTCTTTCTTTTTCGCAGTTCCCCATAAGCTTTTTTCGGATGAAACAGCGCAAAAGCCAGATCCCCCAGAACCTTCGACTTCAGCCCAACCAGCGGAAAGATTTCCGTCTCTCGCAGGAATTTTTCTTTGGTCAAGCGTGGGCGGGACAGGCTGCCATCCCGGTTCATCACCCAATCACAGTCCAGCAGCGTGAACACCGTCCGCTGTCCGCCGGCCAGTTTCACGTTTTCGAAAGATTCCGGCTGCCGGTAATGCGGCTGGCCGCCGGGCAGATGAGCATAATCATGGTCCTGATGGATAATATCGATCGTCTCTGAACAATTGATCAGCTTCCAGTCTTTCAGCCGCGCCTCATAGAACATCCAGTTGTCCCAGCCGGAGCGGCCGATCGCAAAGTCCGGCAACGTCTCAAAACAGGAGCGCGGAAAGACAAAATAATCACTTCCGCCGGCCGGATGCCGGCGCCCGCGGGTTTTCACATCCGCCATTAGCCGTTCCTGCCATCCGGCGGAAAAGTCCACTGGCCGGCGAATATCCAAATCCCAGCGCTGTCCGACCAGCAAAAACTGCTGCTCGTTTTGGGAAATTTTTCGAGCGGCTTCAAGAAAATTCGGCATCAGAAGTATGTCCGCATTCACATAAGCCAGCAATGGCGAGTCGGAGCTGTTGCGCGCGATCGCGAAAATATCACTGAGCAGCGGCGTGCCGGCAGCGTTCCGTTTCACCTGCGGGATGTGGCGCACGCCCAATTCGGCCGCGGCTTCAGCCACGCCCGGATCATCCCCGATCAGCACGATCGAAACATCCGGCTCCAATTCTTTCCAGGAGCGAATGGCGTTCCGCTGGATCAACGCAATGTGCGCACGGTCAAAACCTTTCGGCGTGATAAAAATCGTCATCAGGCTCATTTTTGCCCCAGGCTCCGTTCATCCACAATGTCAACCCGTTTCGCGTGGGTCGTCGCGTTGATCTTTTCCAGTTCCGGATGTTGATTCACAATCGCCAGCACATCGTACCACGAAACGTGCAGCGGATCCGGCAGTTTGACAAAAATCTGCTCCAGCAGCCGGTAGTCATCCAGCGTATCCACCGTCCAACGATGCATCCCGCAATCCGGATCATGATCCAGAATTTCAACTTTACAGCGACCTTCAACCGCATAAAACCAGGGCATCACATGTTCCCGTTCAAGAGGCTGC
>CALAEB010000421.1 GCA_937890875.1 uncultured Anaerolineaceae bacterium
ACAGCCATCCCTTGCGGCCGATGCTCCCGACGATGCACACTCTTTACTATGGCGCATCTTCGCCGGCGACGCCAACAGTTCCTTCATTTCCGCGATCGCCGTTTGCAGCGTTTCATATTCATTTTCCAGCTTGGAATATTCCAGATGCGTCAGCCGTTTCAGCGGCATATCCAGGATCGCCTGGGCCTGTTCGGTATCCAGTTGAAACCGCTTCACGATCGTTTCTCTGGCTTCTTTTTCACCTTCAGCATTGCGAATGATCGTGATGATCTCGTCCAGATTGCGGATGGCGACCAGCAGCCCCTGCAAAATATGCGCCCGCCGCTCCGCCTTGTTCAATTCAAATTGGGTTTTCCGGCGGATCACTTCCAGTTGATGGTCGATAAAAACCCGCAGCGCCTGTTTCAGGTTCAGCACGCGCGGGCTGTTATCCACCAGCGCCAGCAAAATGATGCCGAATGTCGTCTGCAAGGGAGTATGTTTGTAGAGTTTGCGCAGGATATCTTCTGCGTCACCCGCTTTGGAAAGCTCGATCACGATCCGCATGCCCTGCCGGTCGGACTCGTCGCGCAGATCAGTGATGCCCTCAATCACGCCGTCACGCACCAGTTGAGCAATCCGTTCGATCAGCCCGTTCTTGTTCACCTGATACGGAATTTCGTTAATGATCAGCCGGCTGCGGCCACGTCCCATCTCTTCCAGGTGGACCCGGCCACGCACCGTCAGCCGTCCGCGTCCGGTAGCGTAAGCGGCAACCAGCTCGTTGCGCGCGTCTTCCAAGACGATGATCCCGCCGGTCGGAAAGTCGGGGCCTTTCACATACTTCATCAGGTCTTCGACCGTAATCTCATCGTACTGTTCCCACGACTGCAGGATATAAACCAGCGCATCGACGATCTCGCCCAAATTATGCGGCGGAATATTGGTTGCCATGCCGACAGCGATCCCGCTGGCGCCATTAACCAGCAGGTTCGGTACGATGGACGGCAGCACGACCGGCTCATCCAGTGTATCATCAAAATTGCGCATGAAATCGACTGTATCCTGATCGATATGATCCAGCAACTCCATCGAGAATTTGTCCAGCTTCGCTTCGGTGTAACGCATGGCGGCCGGAGGATCGCCATCGATGCTGCCGAAGTTGCCCTGGCCTTCCACCAGCGGATAGCGAATGGAGAAATCCTGCGCCAGCCGCGCCATCGCGTCATAAACCGCCGTATCGCCGTGCGGATGATATTTTCCCAGCACTTCGCCCACAATACGGGCCGATTTTTTGAAGCCGGAATCGGGGCGGATGCCCATATCGTACATTGCGTACAGGATCCTGCGCTGGACCGGCTTCAAACCATCCCGCGCATCCGGCAATGCCCGCGAGATGATCACGCTCATCGCGTAATCCAGATAGGACTGCTGCATTTCCTGTTCAATATTAATGGGACGTATTCCCTGATTTTCCATTCCTGTTCCTCCGAGTTTCATATTCGTTGGAAGTAAGCTTTCCGCGAAGATTTCCAAGATGACGATTATAGCATTATTTTATACCGCTCTGTCTTTTCAACGGCATTTCAAAATACCGGGGTCTGCTTCGAAATAAAACAACAACAAACTTTTTTTCGAAATCGGTTCGAGTGTCAAAAGTTGGATTGCGCTCCTTTTCCACAGGAAATTTGATTTTTGGATAATCCTTCCAGATAAAAAAGAAGGTGTCTCAGAAATAACCTGAGGCACCTTCTCCGAATCGCTTTCAGCAGTTTATTCGGACGGCAGGTTGGAAATCAGCGTTCCCTGATCCAACAATTCATTTTCGAAGTCAAAGCGTCCGGGGGTAAATCCGGTCCCGGCAGGGATCAGTTTCCCAATGATGACGTTCTCCTTCAAACCGAACAGCGGGTCTTTCGTTCCGCCGATCGCGGCGCTTGCCAATACTTTAATCGTATGCTGGAAGGAGGAAGCCGACAGCCATGAATCCGTGCTCAGGGAAGCCTTGGTAACGCCCAGCAGGACTTCCGTATATTTCACCGGGGTTTTCCCTTCCGCGATGAGCTTATTATTCATGTCCTGGATCCGCAGCCGGTCGATCACATCCATCGGCAGATAGGGTGAGTCGCCGGAACGTGTGACCTGAACCTTCCCGAGCATTTTGCGGATAATCACTTCAAAATGCTTGTCGTTGATATTCTGCCCTTGCGCACGGTAAACCCGCTGGATCTCCGTCAGGATATACATCTGGCAGGCATCCCGCCCGTTCAGCCTCAGCACCGTATGCGGATTCAGCGAACCTTCCGTCAGCGGCTGGCCGGCAGTAACATGCTGGTTATCTTTCACAATCAGACGGGAAGTGCTCGGAATATCATATTCTTCGCTTTCCTGCTGCTCGTAAGTAACCACGACTTTGTTCGCCTCAAAGCGGACCCTCCCGGTATGGGCGGCGGTGATCGTCGTCGCTTCACCGTTTTCCGCAATCACATCCCCCAGGTTCACAACCTGTTCTTCCGTCACCTTGATGGTCCAGCCTTCCGGGACTTCATAAGAATCGGAGACCAGCTCACTACGGTCCACCCGGACAGTCCGCAGATCGGTATATTTATCCGACTGGATGATTTTCGCCGTACC
>CALAEB010000422.1 GCA_937890875.1 uncultured Anaerolineaceae bacterium
CCTGGGAGGGATTTGCCGGCGGAATCATTTTTTCGTCAGCGACCGCGGTTTTGCTGCATCTGTTTGTTCCCGGAATTTCACAATTAATGACGCTTCCGCAGGTGCTGCTTCTGGGACTGCTAATATCGATATTCGGTTCAATGGGAGATTTCGGCGAAAGCATGATCAAGCGGACCTTCGGCGTGAAAGACTCATCCAACCTGATTCCTGGGCACGGCGGCTTTTTTGATCGTTTTGACACGGTTTTCTGGGGAATTCCGATCGGATATCTTTTTTATCAATTTTTATCTATTCTGGGCTGATATCAGCTTGATCGCACCGTTGGATGTCTGCGCGTTGACAGTGATTGTGGCGCCTGCGGTATCGGTGGTGTAAATATTTGATCCATCCCGGATATAATTCTGCGGATATGACACCGAACCTGTGCCGGAGATGACGCAATTGACCGCAACGCCCTCAGGAATATAGATCCGGATATTTCCGGTTTCGGTGCTGATGCTGAGCGGAACCGAGGCGAAAAATGGAAGCATGACGTCAATGTTTCCATTTTTGTTTTTTATCGCTGCGGATGCCAGCTGGATCCCCCGCAGGTCGATCATTTGATACCCGTTTTCCATCGTGCTGTTCAGCTGGATTTGTTTGCCCTGATGAACCTTCAGGTTCCACAAAGATGAGGATTCTGCGGCGGCAACGGTTCCGCTGCTCGAAAGCATATACCGCACCGCGGAATTTTGCTGGTCAAAGTTCTCTGCGACCTGTTCTCCCGCTTCCAGCGTGATCGAACCGGTCAGGATTCTGTTCTCAAGGACATCACTTTTGAGCTGCAATTTTCCCCCGGCAGCATTTAGTTCAAGCACAACCAGCGGTTCCTGCGGCAGGATGTAATCGATCTGACGGGTCTGTTCCCGATTTGCGGTGGGCGTTGCCTGGTTCCCCGGAATGGCTTTCCCGGGCATTGTCTGCGCGGTCTGTTCCGGCAGCGCGACATCCGGAATCGGGACAATTCCTTTTGCGCCGAGAATTGCATAAACCAGAATGGCCAGGATCAGAATCACAAAAAGGCTTCCGGCCAGACTGTTACCGGAAAGCAGCATATCCAGGCCGTAAAGAATCAACATCAGCGGCCAGAAGGCGATGAAAATCGACCACACTTCGCTGGTACTCCCGGAAAGGTTGAAAATGATCAAAGCGATTCCGGCAAAAATCATCACCGCTGCGCCCAGGATCCGTTTGTAACCAAAAAACAGATCCAATCCCGCAGCGACCAGGATCACCGGCCATGCAATTTCAATCAGTTGCCCTTTTTCCCCGATCAGGCCCATCGCCTGCATTTGAAAGAGAATTCCGGCAAAGATGATCAGGACCGGCATCAATGAGGATCTGTTATTCGTTTCCATACAACCGAAAGACTGCAATATTTGTGCCGTTTTCTGTTTACCGCCGGCAATCCGGCATAGAAAAGAGAAACGTAACAGAGAACGCGAAACGCCAGCGGTTACTTTTTCTGCAGGAAAATACTCAGGATCAGCCCGATTCCGCTGACCAGGGCCAGGATAAGCCCCGCCTGAAACCGCAGGGATTCAAGCCTGGTAAGAAAATGCCGGAAGAAGTCCTGCTCACCCGGAAGGAAGGTCGGAGACGCAGTAGGCTGCAAGTTTCCGGACTGGACAGAATACGTAAAGGTCGGGCGGGGCGTTCGGGTCGGAGGTCTTGGCGTATTGGTTTGTGTCGGCGTCGGCGTGACTGTGTACGACGGTTGAATGATCAGACGCTCGCCCTCATAGATCAGCGGATCTTCCAGGTCCAGCTGATTCAGCTGGGAAAGCGTATACCAGTCAACCTGATAGGCCTGGGCAATTTCGGACAGGGTCTGCCCTTCGAGAACGTCGTGGGAAACGCCCCCGTCAGGCTGACTGGTCGACGTGGTGAGCGGGGCCGGAGAAGGCGTAAACGATTGAACAAGCCGCGGGGTACGATCATCATATGTTGGCAGCGGAGTGTAATCAACAGATCCGTCTGTCAGATAGCCGATCATAACAACGACGAATCTCCGCCGGTTTTCTTCAGCAGTCCCGATTCCGATATGCCGGCCCTTTGGATCGATCAGTTTCTGCTTCGTCCCCGAGCTGGCGCCCCAAATCGTGCGGACCAGATAATCCGCCGTTGTATCCGCCCAAACCATTGCGATATTTTGTGTAACATGAAAGCCGGCTCCGCCGCCGTATCCGACATCGCTGGCGCGGCTTTCAACAGATTCACGCTGCGGACCGTCTTCGGACAATTCACCGATTTCCTGCAAATACACTGCAAAATTCTGAGCGGCATCCGTCAGGTTTTCATCCAGGATCAGCATTTCCGCGTTATTTTCTTCCCTCAAAATATTGACCGCACTGAATAAGGAACTGACAATCGGATCAGCTTTACCGGCCGGCGTTCCTGCAGGAACGACCGGCGACACTGTCGGACCGGGAGTGCCGACACTGGTCTCCGAAACAGCCCTGCCGGGTTGTGTTTCGCACAGCAAGAGGAAAAGTACAGAAAACAGAAAACAAACGAACGAATGTTTACGCATTCCGGTGAAAACCAAAGTAAATGGTAGCCAGCAGGCCGATCCCGCAAACGATCGTAAGCACCAATCCAAATTTTCGCGCTCCGGCTGTATCAAAGAATTCGATATGCCCGATCAGCGGCGCGGGTGTCGGGGTAAACGTGATCGTCGGCGTCAACGAAGCCAGCGGCGGGAGCGTCTGGGTGACTGTCGAGGTTGCTTTCGGCGTATTCGTTGCGGGCGGCAGTGTAACCGTCGGGGTTAATGTATCCGCAACCGGCGTTCCGCCATAGAGAATCAGGATTTTTTGGCCCGCGATGACACTGGTGTCGTCGGACGCCATCCCGTTCAACGCTTGAAGATTCGCGATCGTCGTCCCATAGTTGATCGCGATAGTCCACAACGTTTCATTTGCCTGCACAATATGAAAGATGGATCCGTCCAATTCAGGTGTACTGGTGGCAAATGTGCCAGGCTGAACAGGAGCAGCCTGAACATCAATGAAACTGGAAGCAGCGTTCTCGTTGGGCGCAACATAAGTCGATCCACTGACTTTATCCAGACCCGTATCGCTGCCGCTGCTGTTTACCAGCAACGTATAATACCGTGTCCCGTCCGCTGCGAGTGTCATGCCAGCCCCCGCCGTTCCGGAGTCGAGCCCGATCATGGTATATCGATGAAGCTGATCCGTCCACATTTGATTCACACAATAAGAGGCGGTCATATTCGGGCCTGCGCAGACATTCTCAGAACGGGCCGGGATCTGGGATCCGTCCGCCCGGTCATGTGTGCTGCGGCCAATGGAAGCCTGATAATCGCTGTGAGCCTGAGCCAAAGCGGATAACGCCGAATCCGTCGCATAAGCGGAAAGGCCGTTTGCGGCCCGCAGCGCGTTGACTTCATCGATTAATGAGCTGGCATCCTGTGCGGAAACAGAAAAAATACTTCCGAAAAAGAGAAAAAATCCAAAAAAGAGAAACAGGCCCGGCTGTTGCATGGATCGGCTTTTTTTCATGCTTGGATTATAACCTGCTTTTGCCGGTGGATTTCCCGGTTGGATCGGGAAATCCACCGGCAAAAGCAGGTTTTTTTGTCCATAACTGAGATTTCTGAAACCGGCGTCTTGATTCAGCAATTCGGAATCCGGAAAATCTTTCCGGATAAAAAGGGAAACTTGCAGTTCCTTTTTTATAACTTCGGATCGCTGACCTTGACTGAGAACAATTGTTCTGATATATTTATTTAGAACAAATAGAAAACTATCAAATTTTGGCAGAAACTGTTTTTATTGTTCAGCGAGGTTGAGATGGCAAGAAAAGGGAAACTAATGGGGGAACGGCATGAAAAAATCATGAAGTTTCTCGAAATGTATCAGGAAGAAAATCAATATTCCCCTTCGATCCGCGAAATCGGGAATTACATCGGTGTAAATTCTACCTCATTGGTAGATTACTACCTGCGTCAGCTGACTGAATTGGGTTACCTGGAACGGGATGAACATGTTTCGCGCAGTATCCGGATTGTGAAACCGTTCCGTGACGGCCACAAAAACCAGCGTGCGATTTCATATTCAAAACAGGAAGTCCTCCGTTTTCCGGTGCTGGGACGGATCGTCGCCAGCGCGCCGATTCCGGTCCCAAGTTCGGACTTAGCCTATTTTGATGCGGAAAGCTACATTGAAGTGCCGCGGAAGATGCTCCCGCTGAATGAAAAGGAAACAGACCTGTTTGTTTTGGAAGTCGCCGGGGATTCCATGATTGACGCAATGATCAACGACGGGGACAAAGTCGTATTCCGGCAGGCGAATGAGGCTTCCAACGGGGATATGGTGGCCATCTGGCTCTCCAACAACGACGAGACCACATTGAAATACTTTTACAACGAAGGGAAGCGGATCCGTCTGCAGCCCGCCAATCCGACCATGGGGCCAATCTATATCGACGACCCTAAACAAGTGCATATTATGGGAAAAGTTGTCATGGTGATCCGGCATTTATGAGAACGAGGCCAAAATTGCCGTGTTCTGAAAATGACAATACGGATATCCTGTGATGCATAAAAGGAAACATGTCCTGATTATTTCGTCGCTGTTTCTGCCGCATCTGGGCGGTGTCGAGCAATATACCCATTCGATTGCGAGCGCGCTGGGGACAGACCATAAGGTCACAGTTTTCTGCCTGAACACGGAAAATCAGCCTGCCGAAGCTGATTTCGATGATTTTTCTGTTCAATATCTCCCCTGTTATCCGGCTTTTCAGGGGCGGCTGCCGATACCGAAAATTTCAGCCCTGCGTTCCCTGGCATCTTATTGCGCTGCGCATCCGATCGATTTTGCCGTCATTCAGAACAGACTCTATCCATTAAACCTTGGGGCAGCATCCCGCTTTAAAAAAAAGAAAATCCCGCATATTCTGATTGAACACGGCACCGGGCACATCGATTATGGCAGCCGGGGAATCAACCTGCTTTGGAAGGTTTATGAGCATGCCATCACCCTGGGATTCCGCCGCTTCACCCAAGCCTACTATGGCGTATCCCGGGCCAGCTTGGAATGGCTGAACCATTTCGGGATCCGCGGACAGGGGATCTTGCATAACGGTATTTCTCCGCAAAACTTTCGGGGAATTGAACCATTCAACCGGGGAAAGTTCTCAGTTCCGCCAGAGGCATTCATCATCGCGTTTGCCGGGCGCATCATCCGGGAGAAAGGCGTTCCGGTCCTTTTGCAGGCGTTCGCCGAATACCAGCCGGAGAATGTCCACTTGGTGATCGCCGGGAGCGGCGATATGGATCTGGTTCAGCCGTGGCAATCCGACCCGGCCATCCATTTCACCGGCCAGCTCACTCATCCGGAACTGCTTTCGCTGCTTTCTGAATGCAGCCTTTTCTGTCTGCCGACGATGTACCCGGAAGGACTGCCGACCGTGATCTTGGAAGCCGGATTTTTCGGCAAACCGGTCATTACAACGAACGCCGGCGGGATCAGCGATGTCATCCGGGATCAGGAAACAGGCTGGTTCGTAACGCCCGGAGACACAGAGAACCTGCGACGGGCAATCCAGTCGCTGATGGAAAATGCTGCGGAGCGGGAACGCCTTGGCGGAAACCTGCAGAAACTGGTTCAATCGGAATTTACCTGGGAAAAAATCCTCTTGAAATTGAAGAAGATCATGGATAGTATGTGCGGCGCAGCACTATAATTTCGCCGGACCTGCCGGATGCGTTGGCAAAGTTACTTGATTTTGAGAAAGAAATTGAGAAAATATTCCGTGAACAGAGGCGGAGCGCAACAACAAAAGACTCCTTCCCACATCTCGAAACACTGAGATTTGATAAGTCGGTTCGTTTTTCGCCGAAATTCCTGATAAAATTCTGAAGAAGTTATTCTTCATCAGAAATTCGGAATTCGAAAAATCCTTTCGAAATAAAAAGGGGAATGTGTGGTTTCTTGTTTCGCGCGAGCGGAAAAGCAAGAAGATCACAGCGTACTCTTTTCATATTTCGAATTGCTGATTCTTCGTTTCCATCACAATCAGGAGCGACAAATTGAAAGCATTTGTTACAGGCGCCGCAGGTTTTTTAGGTACATCAATTTGTAACCGGTTGGTCAGCGATGGCTACGAAGTGGTTGGCTTCGACGACTACTCTGCCGGGGTTCCGGACGGACTGTCTCCTGAAGTCCAAATGTTTCAGGGCGGAATCAATGAACAGCAAAAGCTGTGGGAATTATTGCAGGGCATCGAGTGTGTTTTTCATCTGGCGGCCAAAGTAATTGTGCCGGATTCAATTCTGTATCCGCGGGAATATGAAAAAGTAAACGTCGGCGGAACAGTCACCCTGCTGGAAGCGATGCGGGATGTCGGAATTGACCGTATGGTATTCGCTTCTTCCGGCGCAATCTATGGGATCCAGGAAGAACAGCCGTTAAAAGAAAGCATCAAACCAAGACCGGCTTCCCCTTATGCCGTGTCAAAATTGGCCGCGGAATATTACATTAACACGATCGGCCGGCTTTGGGGATTGAAGGCCGTCTGCCTGAGAATCTTTAATGCTTACGGACCTCGCCAGCGCTTTTCATTTAAACACGCCCCGGTTATTCCGATTTTCCTCAGACAGGCCTCCTCACTGGGAACAATTGTGGTTCACGGTGACGGGCACAAAACCCGTGATTTCGTCTATGTGGATGACGTTGTGGACGCCATGGTAGCCGCTTCAAAACTGGAAGATTCGCGGGAATTGGTGATCAATATCGGATCCGGCGTTGAAACATCGGTCAATGAGGTGCTTAATCTGGCGATGAAGATAAGCGGCGGCTCACCGGAAGTCGTTTATAATCAGCGCCGCCCGGGCGGGCCGGATCGCATGTGCGCCGATTTAACGCTGGCAAAAGAAATCCTTGGTTTTGAACCAAAAGTATCGCTGGAAGACGGCATGCGGTTTACGCATGAATACAATGAAAGGCTTCGCAAATAACGCCGCAACTGAATCCGAAATACAGACAAAAAATGATTTTTTTAACCGCCAAGAAGATTCTCCAAATTTGATTCGGGTATCAAAAGGATAAAATTTCCGAAAAGGAGTTCTCTGTTGTTCTGTTTTTTTGCCGGGATTCGCTCAGCAAAAAACCGAACAACTGTTTCCGCTTCGGCAATTTGACTTTTATCGCTTTATCCAAATTTCGAATTGCTGAAACCTGAACCAATCCATTCCGAGCGTTAAATTTAAAATTCGAACTACTGAACTTTCGCCAAAGCGGACAAAAAAACCGGAAACTTCTTTTATAATAGCGTCATATGGATTTTTTGGACTGGGTTCTCTGTTTCGGGACGGCGGCGGCATTTGGAATTGCTTTTTCGGTTTTAATTCCGCCGCACGGTTGGATTGCAGGAGTCCTGATGGCCGGGATACTGTTGTTCCGGGCTAAAAAAAAGCGGGATGACCTCATTGAAAATGGGGAGAAAGAAAAGGAAAATAATGAATGAAAAGCTCGTCGTAGCAGATGATATGGTTGTAAGTGTCGCTTATACGCTCTGGGTTGACGAAAAAATCACCGATTCGGCGGATTCCTTGAATCCGTTGTATTATATCCATGGCAAGGAAAATATCATCCGCGGGCTTGAGAAGGAACTGACCGGATTAAAACCGGGAGACAAAAAAATTATTCTCGTCGAACCTGAAGACGGATACGGCGAAAAGATGGCGGATTCATTGGTTGAACTGGAAAAATCTTTATTCCCGGAAGACTTCGCCCCTGCCATCGGGATGCCGCTGAATCTGCAGGACGGCGAGACCGGACAGATTTTCCAGGGGACCATCGAAAGTTTTGACGACGTGATCATACGGGTCGATCTGAACCATCCCTTGGCCGGGAAACAATTAAAATTCGAGGCGGAAGTGGTCGAAGTCCGCCCCGCGACCGAACATGAGCTGTCAGCCGGTCACATTCATCAGGGCGCAGGTTGTTCCGGTTGTAACAGTTGCGGCGGCGGTGGCTGCTGC
>CALAEB010000423.1 GCA_937890875.1 uncultured Anaerolineaceae bacterium
GCATTCCGCCGTGCCGGGCCGCTATAACCTCCGGGACGGTTGACATCCCAACAGCGTCTCCGCCGATTAATCGCAGGAAGCGCACTTCGGCTGGCGTTTCATAAGACGGGCCGCTGACCCACACATAAGTCCCTTCCTGGATCTTTGTTCCGCTCCTCGCGGCCGCTTCGCGGACCCACTGGCAATACTGGCGGTCATACGCCTGGGACATATCCGGGAAACGGGGACCGATTTCGTCATAATTCGCTCCGCTGAGCGGGTTGGCACCGGAAAAGCCCGCCATCGCGATATGGTCGGTGATTAGCATAATATCCCCAGCGGCAAAGGTTTTGTTCAATCCGCCCGCAGCGTTGGTTACGATCAGGTTTTTGATCCCAAGGCAGGTCATCACGCGCACAGCGAAAGTCACTTCGTCCGGCGAATACCCTTCGTAAAGGTGGACGCGCCCCTGCAGCGTGAGTACCGGTTTTCCATAAAGCGTCCCGGCAATCAGGCGGCCGGTATGACCGGGAACGGTCGAGACGGGCCATCCCGGGATCGCGTGATAATCCAGTACCAGCGGATTTTCTATCTCAGAAGCCAGTTCGCCGAGTCCGGATCCTAAAATAATGCCAGTCTCAGGCTGCGCCGGCATTTGATCACGGATTATTCCGGCAGCTTTTTCAAAATCGGTATATGCGAATTTTTTCATGCATCCTCCCCGTCGGCAGCATTTCACACAAGCAGAAATAATAGCTTTCATCTATCCGGCCCTCAACGAAAAAGGCCTAAATTCCAAAATGCTTCACGACCTTTAATTATACAGGATCATCCCGCCGGAATCAGTGTATTCATCCGGAATTTAAAATTGGAAAAGCTTTTCGGGAAAAAAAGGGACAACAACAGAAAATACCGCTTATTGTGGTTCTATTTTTGCGCTTTGCGCAAAAATAGAACCACAAATATACCATATCTCAAAATGCCGTTCATTCAAAAAATTTCCGCAATTTGAACAGGAGCCGGGCCTGCGCCAGCCCTGCCAGATCGCGCGATAATAATCAGTATCGGCTGGCAGAACGCTTTCAGCCTGCCGGATCGATACAAAAACAGGCGTCCGATAAAACCGACGCCTGCTCTTTTTCAGTTACCCGAACCCGGCGGGAGTGATCACTGTTTCAATCAAGAAAAAGCAGCTTCCCGAAAGGTTCCGCAACATTTATTGCGGCTGGGTCGTTTTCCGCTGGATCAGTTTGACAAGTTCCACGGCAGGAATGATCAGCACCGCCAACCCCATCGCAACGAAATACTCTTCCAAAGAAATCGGTTCAAATTCGAAGGCCTTTGCAAACGGCGGGATAAAAATCACGGCGGATGTGAGCACAAGCGCAAGCAGCATCGCGCCGTAAAGGAACTTATTATGGTATTTCATGGCAAAGATCGAGTTCCGCTGCGAACGCATGTTGAATGAGTGACAGATTTCCGTCATCGCCATTGTCAGGAACGCCATCGTCATCCCATCCGCGCTCTGAGTGATTTCCCACACGCCTGATTCCATGTAATGCCCGACGAAATAAGCCGCCAACGTAATAATCGTGGCCAAAACACCCTGATAAGCGATATTGAATCCCATGCCATTCGCAAACACACCGGCTTTCGGGTCACGCGGTTTCCGTTTCATCAGGTCGCCCTCCGCCCGTTCAAAGCCAAGTGCCAGCGCCGGCAGCGAATCCGTGATCAGGTTGATCCACAGCAGATAAACCGGTTTGAAAATGGTGAAACCCATCAGCGTAGCGAAAAAAACCGAAAGCACTTCGGAGATATTGGAAGATAAAAGATATTGGATCACCTTCAGAATATTGTCGTAAATCCGCCGGCCTTCCTCCACCGCCGCGACAATGGTCGCGAAGTTATCGTCCGCCAGCACCATGTCCGCCACATTTTTGGTCACATCCGTGCCGGAAATTCCCATCCCGATTCCGATATCGGCGCTCTTGATCGAAGGCGCATCATTGACCCCGTCGCCGGTCATTGCCGT
Organism: uncultured Anaerolineaceae bacterium; assembly: GCA_937890875.1. Classification (GTDB taxonomy): domain Bacteria; phylum Chloroflexota; class Anaerolineae; order Anaerolineales; family Anaerolineaceae; genus Flexilinea. The sequence continues at coordinate 2,015 of CALAEB010000423.1, forward strand.
AACCAGGCCCTTCTTCCGCCAGGTTTTCACAATTCTGACCTTATGTTCCGGCTGAACACGCGCATAAACACTGTATTTTTCGATATCTTTGTCGAATTGTTCGTCGCTGATGTCGTTCAGCTGGCTGCCCAGAATGGCTTCCGAGGCATTCTCAATGATTCCGAGCTGTTTCGCGATCGCGACAGCGGTGTCCTTATGGTCGCCGGTAATCATCACCGGCGTAATCCCGGCTTCCCGGCACTCAATAATCGCGTCAATCACTTCCGGACGGATCGGGTCGATCATCCCGCTCAATCCCAGGAAGATCAGGTCATTTTCGACGTCTTTCGCCTCATATGACGCCGGAACCGCGTCATATTCCTTCATCGCTCCCGCAAGCACCCGCAGCGCCTGCTCGGCCATTTTTTTGTTCGCCTGAACAATTTCCTGCCGGATCTCATCGCTCAAGAGGATAATCTCGCCGTTCCGCAGCACTTTGGTGCATTTCAGCAGAATCTCATCCGGAGCACCCTTGGTATATTGAATGATCTCGCCGTTATCCGATTGATGAACCGTGGACATCATTTTCCGCATGGAATCGAAAGGTGCTTCGCCGATTCTGGGATAAATCACCTTCAGCGTATTTTTATCCAGAGAGATCTTTTTTGCGTAGTTGACCAGCGCCGCCTCAGTCGGTTCTCCCAACGCCTCAAATTTTTCTTCGTCACCGAACTTCCCGTTGCTGTTAAGCTCAGCGTCGCTGCAAAGCGCCATTGCCTGGGCCAGCAGCTGATCATCGTCCCCATAAGTTTGAACAACCGTCATCTTGTTCTGGGTCAAAGTACCGGTCTTATCGGAACAGATCACTTGCGCGGAACCGAGCGTCTCCACCGCGGATAACCGCCGGATCACCGCGTTCCGCTGGGACATATTGGTCACGCCGACCGAAAGAACGATGGTGACGACCGCAACCAGCCCTTCCGGAATCGCCGCCACAGCCAGACTGACCGCAACCATAAATGTGTCAAGAATTGTTTCACTGGACAGGCTGCCGCTTTTGATCAGGCCGAACAGAAAAACAAAAATTGAAATCCCGATGACCAGTTGCGTCAAAAACCTGCTCAATTCAGCCAATTTACGCTGAAGCGGCGTAATCTCATCCTCGGCTTCACTCAGCGCCGTAGCAATTTTCCCCATCTCGGTATTCATACCGGTCTCGGTGATGACCGCCAGACCGTGTCCGTAGACAATCGTGCTGCCCATGTAGCACATATTTTTCCGATCGCCCAACGGCACATCCTTTATCCCGTCTTCCAGGCGCAGGATATCGATGAACTTATTCACCGGCACGGATTCTCCGGTCAAAGAGGATTCTTCCGCCTTCATGCTCGCACTGAAAAGGATCCGTCCGTCTGCCGGGACCGCATCACCGCTCTCCAGATTGATCACATCCCCGACGACCAGATCTTCACTGGGGATGACCGTCTGTTTCCCGTCACGGATCACTTTGGATGTCGCCGCGGTCATCTTATGCAGCGCTTCAATGGCCTTCTCCGCTTTACTTTCCTGGTAAACGCCAAGAATCGCATTAATGATAACGATGGCCAAAATAATGAAGACATCCGCAAATGACTCATTCTCAATCGCCGCCATAACGCCGGAGATCGCGGCCGCGGCCAGTAAAAGAATGATCGTCGGATCATTCAGCTGCACTAAGAATCTTTTGAATAAAGAATCCTTTTCCGGCTCGATCAGTTTATTTTTCCCGTCCGCCGCAAGCCGGTTCTCTGCTTCAGCTTGCGTTAAACCGGATAACTGACTGTCCACTTCCGAAAAAACTGCTTCAATGTCTTGGGTATAAAATTTCATCGTCTTTACCTTATTCCTTATAAATTCCTTTGAAACAATTTCTTACTTAATAGATTTATCTTCGTTCACCTGCCGAACATCCGACAAATCCTGATGACAAAAAAATTCGTTCAGATCAAACAACGAGCTGTTTCGGGGAATTTAATGCATTCAATCAGTACAATTCGATTAATCCCAGCAATCTGAAATTAATGGAAAAGTCCCCGTTGTTGTCCTGTTTTTGAACTTTGCGCAAGAACAAGACAGCATTGAGTTTTTCTTTCTTATCCGAAAGAACCTCCCCAATCTGAAATTTCCGGGTTAATCCGCCTGATAATACCGAAAAAGAACCGAATAAAACTCTTTTTTTTCAAAAACAAACTCCTGCTGCCGGTCAATTTTATGGTTAAAGTGCCAAAAGACAAATTGTCGAAGCAGTAACTGTTGTTCTGTTTTTTGTTGGACGAAGCCCAACAAAAAACAGAACAACAAATAACTTCTTTTGAAAAATTTTACCCTTTTGACACCCGAATCATTTTATGTGAAGTGCTTTGTTGTTTCCATTTCCCGTTATTATACGACGCATGCGCGAATCTATCCATCTTTTTTTCTCAGATAGACCGAAATAAGTGAAGAAAAGCGTGCATTTTCATTCCATTATTCACGTTTAACAAAGCTATCCCGGCGATGGATACTGTTTTGCAAAACACAAAAAAACTTTTACAAAGCAAAACCGGTTTACCCGCGGAAAAGTTTTTGGAATTCGGAATATGAAAAAAACGATTCTTTTTCAGTGTTTCATACAGACCAAACCGGCAGATCCGTGATTTGGAATTCGGGGGAACTTATCAAAACAAAGCGGATTGCGCTGTAACTGCGCGTTCTTTTCTTAAATTCGAGTTGCCGGGCAGTATTCGGAATATGGAAACGGCGTCCCGCCCAACCGGGATTACGATTAACGCAACCGTGGGCAGTTCCATCCGTCCCGCTGTTTCCACATTCGGTTTTCGAGAGGATTCAAACTTTTTTCTTCGGCAATTCAAGGAGCAGATCCGCCAATTCCTTCGGAAGCGGGGCTTCAAACGTCTTCGGCTCGGAAAAATCGGGCAGTTTCACCGTCAAGCGAAACGCGTGCAAAAAGTGGCGGGACAGGGGAAGTGAGGCTTTCCGATAGCCGTATAAAACATCCCCGACAATCGGACATTTCAAAAACGCCATATGCACCCGGATTTGATGCGTGCGCCCGGTCAGCGGATGCGCCTCGATCAGGGTATGATATAAATAACTTTCCTGGGTAAAGTACTCGGTAATGGCTTCCCGGCCCTTCTCCGGAGGAAGCACCGCCATTTTCTGGCGTTTGAGCGGATCGCGGCCGATCGGGGTCTCGACCCTGCCGGTGGGTGTGGGAGGCGCCCCTTCCACCAGCGCCAAGTAACGCTTATCCGTGCTGCGGCTTTTAAACTGACGCTGAATAAACGCGTGTGTTTTCTCATCCTTGGCCATCATAATCAGGCCGGATGTATCCCGGTCGAGCCGGTGGACCACGCCCGGGCGAATTTCCCCGCCGAATCCTTTCAAGTCGTGGCAATGAGCCAATACCGCATGGACGAGCGTGCCGCTTTCATGCCCGGCAGCCGGATGCACAACCATGCCGGCCGGTTTATTAATGATAATGACGTGGGGATCCTCATAAATGATATCCAGCGGTATTTCTTCCGGGATCAGGGCAGTCACTTTATCCTCAGGGATAAACACATCGATCTGCTGCCCGGATAAGACAATCACGCCACCCTTGGAAGCGGTTTTCCCATTCACAAGTACGCGTTCATCACGAATAAACTGCTGCAGGCGGGAACGCGAATAATCCGGCATCCATTCGACCAGCAAGCGGTCCAGCCGGACAGGTTCAGCCTGCCGGTAGAAAAAGGCCTTTTTTAATCCTTCAGGGTTATTTTCAACAATTTCTTTGGAATCCATCATGAGTGACCGGGCAATTCGGGAAGCGCATCATCCGCGCCATCCTCAGCCGTATTTTCTTTCTGACCGGCAGCATTTTCCGCTTCTTCGGCCTCTTTTTCACCCGGAATAAGACCGGGTTCCGCCGTTTGCGCCGCCACAGATTCTTCCGTTTTATCCTCGGTGATCCACATTCCGATGATCAGAATTGCCGCGCCGCAAACAATCGCAATATCCGCAATATTGAATACCGGAAAATTTCCGATCCAGATGAAATCAACCACATACCCTACCTGAGGATTGATCCGGTCAATCAGATTCCCCAGCGCACCGCCCAGCTGGAACGCAAGCGCGACCCGCCAGAAGCGTTTATGGTCAATCGTACGGCGGTAAAGCAGGATAATCACCACTACGACCGCCAGGCCGATGATTGTAAACAGCCATCCCCGCCCCTGAAACAGACCGAAAGCCACGCCGGTATTCTTCCAGTGAATGATCCGGGCATACGGCTCCAGCCATTCCCAGGGCATCCAGGTTTCGCGCAACTGGAGATTGGTCCGAACAATATATTTTGTAATTTGATCCAGAATGATAACAATGCCTGAAATCAGAACAAGTTCCCAATAAGTTCGCGATTTTTTATTCAACAAACGCTCCTCTTCAAACAGGTACATTTTCCATAAAAAACAATCATTTCTTTCGGAAGGTGCACTTCAATCCGCCCAGGAATTCGAAATATGGCGAGCCTTTTCGAACTTCGAATAGCCGCGGTCCGCCACATTTCTTTTTTATGAAACGAGCGGCAGCGTCCGGCAGTGTTTCTTTTTTTTCAGGGCCCAATCCGGCAGCATTAAAATTTCCAGCCCAGAATCTGATTATAACAAAAGAAATTAAAAGGCACCCCAATACCATACCGCAGCGGCAATGCAAAATACGGGAATCTTATTATGGGGATCTTATTATTCAAATCATACAGAGAGACTTGTTGTCCTGTTTCTGCGCAAAGCACAGAAACAGGACAACCGCAGAAATCTTTTTTTTCGAAAGTAGTCCGGGTATCCAAAGCTGAATTGATCGAAGCGGGAACTGCGATTCCGCCCATTTTCAAGCATTCACCCCACTGACACCCGGACCAAAAGTCAAATTACGGATATCTCAGACTGCCTGACCGTTCCAGGCGACCGAATTTGGTTACAGTCGATAAGAATAAGACAAATCAACACGCACACTGATATCCACCAACCCCGGATTCATCGAGGGTGTTCCAACATCTTCGCTTTTCTGATCAAAAACAACAGGTGCCGCGCCATAATAAGGAGTGTAATTATAGTCATTCACAGTGATCGATGTCACTTGATCCAGGGTCACCCCCAGTTTCCCGGCAATTTTTTCCGCCTGGGCCTGTCCGTCATCAATAGCCAGATCACGCGCCTGATCATAAGCGGCGGCACGTTCGGATGAATCATAAGTAATCCCGGAAATATTGTTCGCGCCATTATTCACAACCATATCCAGAATCAGATTCAGCTTACTGAGATCGTTCAAGGTGATATCCAGATAATAGTCCACATTATAGACAGGTTTTTCAGACCCAAAAACCGAATCCTGATAGGTACCGGAGGAACTGTACAATGAATAACTGGTGGTCTTGATATCACCGTCGGTCAGCCCTTCCGCAAACAGCGCATTTTTCACAGATTCCACTTTCTGTGTATTTTCGTTAATCGCCGCCTGGACATCTTCG
>CALAEB010000424.1 GCA_937890875.1 uncultured Anaerolineaceae bacterium
GGTGGGTATACTCCTGCGCGGCCTTTAATTCGGCAGGCGAAAGCACCGGTTCCAATCGGGACGCGAATTCCCGGGCGAGCAGCGCTGTTCCTTCGATGGGGATGCCCTTGGTGATCAGCACGTCATCCCCCGATTGCGCTCCCCAGGGAGTGATCAGTTTTTCCTTGGCGGCCTCCCCGACCAGCGAACACATCAGGATCGGGCGGTCAATCCCGTAGGTGATCTCCGTATGGGCGTTGACCAGCGTAATGTTCATCTCCCGGCAGGCGGCAAATAATTGTCCGGTGACGGATTGAATCAGCGCCTCATCCGTTTTGTCCTGCGGAAATAATGCCGTGACCATCAGCCATAATGGCGTTGCCCCGGTTGTGGCGATGTCGTTGGCGATGATCTGGATCGCGTACCATCCGATTTCTTCGGTCGCGAAAGTGATCGGGTCGGTTTTCAGGACCAGGTAGCTGCTGCCGTTATCAACGATTCCGCAATCCAAACCGATTCCCGGCCCCATGATCAGGCCGGGGGCGCTGGTGGGCGCCTGGTCAATGATTTTCCGTAAGAGTTCGGGGGGAAGTTTTCCCACCGGCAAGATGTTCTTCAATGTTAATGCTCCTGTTTCTTCGCTGCAGGGATCTGAAATCTGAACCAGCCAAACAACGTTTCTGCCGGTGAAGAACGGCAAAATTACAAAATCCGGCATGCCGGGCCAAAATCAGAATCGTTCGCCAGAACTGCCAATGCGGACGGCTGCTGATAGTATAACACCTGACGTTTCGCTTGACCGGCATCTATGCTGTTATCAGCGATTCGGATTACAGCCGGGAAGCTCTGCCGGACTGAATCATGAAGCCGTAATATGAAAACCGGCATGCGCCATTGGTTGCGGTATTATTGCGGCGTTGGCCGATTGAATACAATATTTGAGAATGAAGTTTAATTATTTTGTGCTTTGTATATTTCCGGTCGCCGGTTTTCTGATGAGAGAATATTGGATCGGTAAGCCCCGTTTTTTCTGGATGCCAGGAACCAAATCAGGACGGCAGCAAAGGAAATGGCGGAAATGACGCTGCCGGCAAGGAATCCTTCCGGAACGAAAATTAATTCGATCGTATTCCGGTATGCCAACAAAAGCTTGTCCGATTTTGTCTTCTTCATTAATATCGCTAATATCGCTTTCAAAGAATCCGTCAATAATAAGCTCAATATCTGAAGCAGCAGCGAAAAGACACCGCTGATTGTGATACTCCACAGAAGACTTTCCAGAACATCCGCCAAAACTGAATCGGAATAGCTTGACCAGAGCGCGGGATCTTTATCCTGTCCGGTGAGATGGATCAAGTCTGTTTCCCCGCGATGCGAGATGGCGATCGTGCCGGAGCCATTGCGTACATTGACCGAAAAAACAGGAATACGGCGATGCAACCCTTCCCCGGCAAATTTCAGCCCCTCGTCCGCGGATTGGGTAACCAAATATCCCTCCGGAGAAATTCCCCATTTTCCTGTCTGTTCGAATCTTGAGAAGCTGATATCAAAAGCCCGCGCGAAATTGATGATATCGCCGCCATTTGCATCCGCCGGTTCATCCGCCCAATAAGCCCAGTAAAGCCCGAATTCGGCGTTATCTGTCAAATCCAATACTTTAATCTCGATTGTTTGATCATAATTGAAATCTGTTTGGACGTATTTTTGAAAAAGGGGAAAGGATAAAAATCCGAATAAAAACGAAGAAAACCCGGCTTGTCCAATGTAAAATATAAACGATAGGTTTTGCTGCGGAAAGGAAAAAACAATGGAAGATCCAATACGAGCGCAATTGTTTGCTTTAGCGGAGCCCGGATATAAGACCTTCACAGAAAAGCTGACTCCGGACGCGCCGCCGGTGCTCGGCGTGCGGATGCCGGCGCTGCGAAAACTGGCCAAGACCATTTCCAAAGGCGATTTTCGCGCCTGGCTGGAAAATCCGGATATCCTTTACCATGAAGAGGTCATTTTACAGGGATTGGTGATCGGCTGCGCACCGATGGACGCCGATGAGCGGTTTTCCCGGATTGCCGCATTTGTGCCCGGCATAACCAACTGGGCCGCCTGTGACACGTTCTGCAGCAGTCTGGCTTTTATCCCCCAAAACCGAGGGCGGATGTGGAAATTCCTGCAGCCTTATTTCCGTTCTCAAAAGGAGTTTGAAGTTCGTTTTGCGGTGGTGACGGCTTTGTGCTTTTACGCGGATCCGGATTTTGCCGGAAAGGCATTGGAGACTTTCAATGCGATCCGTCAGGATGGCTATTACGTGAAAATGGGCATAGCCTGGGCAGTTTCGGTGTATTACATTAAAGTTCCCTGGTTGACGGAGCCTTTTTTGGTAAACAACGATCTCGATGATTTTACTCATAATAAATCGCTGCAAAAAATTACAGAATCTTTCCGCGTCTCCGCTGAAAAGAAAGCCTGGATCCGAAGTTTGAAACGGGGAAAAAAATAAAAAGCTGAGATTCACGCGTTTTTCGTTGTGCGAAAAACGCGTGAATCTCAGCGTATGCTTTTGCAGATCCGGTCGCTTCGCGATATTTCAGAGAGGCGAAATTTTTTTCCCGGAAGGTTCCCGGAGTTTTTAAATCCCGTTTTGCGTCAGAAAGTCGTTGAGCAAATTCATACAGACGCTTTTCCGGTAATCCGCCGAAACACGCCCGCGGATCGGAACAATCGCTTCGTCATACCGGGCGATTACTTTCGGCTTCAGCGCTTTGGCTTCCTCCGGTGTTTTCCCGATCAGCAGCGCTTCCAGATCACGGAAACGTAAAATGGTATCCGCGATCGAGCCGAACGCCATTGAACAACGGGTGATCACGCCGTTCTCCATGTCGAATAATCCCGCGAAAGCAACCCGGGAGATTGCCAGCGCTTTGCGGGCGCCGACTTTCTGGTAATAAGATTTGTCCCAGCCTTCTTTCGGCAGCAAAATTTCGACCAGCAATTCATCTTTTCGTAATACCGTTTTCCCTCTGCCCACATAGAAATCCTCGATCGGAATCACCCGCTCGGACTGGCTGCTGCACAGCCGGAGCTTCGCGTCCCCCACATAAAAAATAAGCGCGCTGTCCGCTTTTGGGGATGCGTTGCAAAGGTTCCCGCCCGGTGTACCCAGATTTCGGATTGCCGGCGCGGCCAGAAAATCGATCGCCTCC
>CALAEB010000425.1 GCA_937890875.1 uncultured Anaerolineaceae bacterium
CCCGGACGTGGCGGTTTCCATGCCTCCCAAGAGGTTGAGCACGGTGGTTTTGCCTGCACCACTGGGACCGAGTATGATGCAAAACTCGCCGTTTTTGATTACAAATGACACTTCCTTTGCTGCATGGATTGTTACCTCGCCCATCTGATAATCTTTGCTCACGTTTTCAAAAAAAATATCCGCCACTATGATTCTCCTTTCAATATATAGACTTTAAAGATTAATATCGTCTATATAATATATTACGTCAAACACCTTGACTTGTCAAGCGTTAGGCGTTATATTATTTACGTATTTACTCCATAAAGTCTATAATTTAAAGAGGTGATCTTTCTTGAACGGGTTTGAAAAAAGGAGAAATGATAAGAAAAAAGCCATCATGCAAACAGCTATAGAGTTGTTCGATCAATATGGGTTTGAAAAGGTATCGATGACCGATATTGCGGAAAAGGCGCATGTCTCAAGGGCTTCTATCTATAATTTTTTTGAGAGCAAGGACAACCTCCGGCGAATCATCATAAAAGATATCTTGGATGACAGCGTTGGGAGAGTACAAAAGCTGCTTGAAGAACAGGGGAACTTTATTGATAAAATCAGTAAATATATCCAAGTCCGAACATGGTATTATGGTAGGTACAGTCTGCAATTCTTTGTTGATACAGTTGAAGGTGACCCTGAACTCCGGCAGTATTTCGACAATTTCACCGCTGACCATAGACAACTTTTAATGAAATTCATAGACGAAGGCAGACAATCCGGCATTTTTTCACCGGACATATCTGACACCGCCATAGAATTGTATCTTGATATCTTTCAATCTTACTATCTCCATAACATGCATAACAGGGAAATCCGCGATAGATTTGAACGTAATCCCAAATTGGTGCAGGAGCTAACGATGTTGTTTCTGGACGGATTGATTCACGGTCAAAATAATGGGAATGTTTGATTCGCTGAACTGCTGTGAATTTAGGTTTGCAGCAGTTTTTTGTATTTAAACAGACTGCGTCTAAGACCTGTTTTCAAGCTTTTTTGCAAAACGAAAAACGGCAAGCAATTCAGGAGCATCCCCCAAACCGGATCTTCGGGACATTTTGTCCCAAGGTTCTGTTATTTGCGTCACCGTCGCTAACGCTCCTGTTCTTTCGTCACCTCGAACCAAAACGCATTGTTTCCTCCGTCACTTTCGACGCCATATTCAATGCTATGCGCGGAAAGGATTGTGCTCACAATCGCAAGTCCGATTCCGGTCCCTTCTTTTCGTCCGCCCTGATGCTGAACTCGCTGAAACCGCTCCCAAATGATTTCCTTCGCCTCATCCGGGATCGGTTCGCCGGGGTTGATCACTGAAACTCTGATTTTCAAGCCGTTACCCGAAATCGAAACAGAAATTGTTTTTCCATCCGCTGTATGATTAATCGCGTTATTTAAAAGATTGCGCAGCACCTGGCTCATTTTAAGCGGATCCAAGGTCAATCGGATTTTTTCTGAGAAGGAGGAAAACTTTATTTGGATATGATATTCCGCGGCAATTTGCCTTGCGAATTCGACTTCAGAATCCACGATCTCATATAGATTGGTGCTTTCTTTATGCAGCGTTATATAGCCGGACTGGAATTGAGAGTAATCCATAATATCATCCACCATTTGGCTCAGGCGCTGTGCTTCATCCACAATGAGATTCAGGTTTTTTTCGCGAAGTTCATTGTTGTTCCAGGTGATATCACGGACCATTTCGCCATATCCGATGATCAAGGACAGCGGGGCCCTCAACTCATGGGATACATTCGCGATAACATCTTTCCGTAACCGGTCCACCCGCTGCAGCGCCTGTCCGAGTGCTTCTACCGCCCTGGAAAGTTGTCCCAATTCATCATAACGCTCCAGCATCGGTTTTGCCGTCAGATCCCCTTCGGCCAGGCGATCGACCGCTGATTTAATTTTATAAATCGGTTTTACGAACAATCTCGTCAGAATAACCGCCATCAGCGAAGCTACCATTGTTAACGCGATGCTTAATAACAGCAGCTGGTTCCGATTGAGTCCTTGCAAAGTTTTGATTTCGGAAATGGTATTGGTAACAAAAATACTGCTCGGTTTCCCTTCATAAACAACCGGAACGCCCATCAAAATCGTCATATCCGCTCTTCCGGTATCAATAATTTCTTTCCATGGGTTACCGTTAACAACCTGGTAGAAATGATCATCAATAAATCCGGTTTCCATCGGTGTCAAATCCGGCTGTCTTGTCCGGGCACCGCCGCTGTAAACGAATAAGACCTTGCCGTTTTCGTCGACCAAGAACACTTTCCCGTTTATGGTCTGGCTTAAATAGTGCAGCGAATTTTCTCTGTCCTGAAGATCCTTGGAGTTCACTTCATTGATTATTTGCGCCAAGCTGTTTTCCATCGTCGTCAGGGTTGCGTTTGCATAACTCGGCTCAAAAAGACGGATTTGCACAATCCACAAGAAAGCCACGCCGAACAGAACAAGCAGCATCATTGCCAGCCAAAGCTGCAGCGCCAGTTTACTCTGTAGATATTTCAATGGATTAATGCTGTTCTTTATATTCAAATTTGTAGCCCACACCCCATACAGTCAGCACCAGTTTTCGGTAATCGCCCATGCGTTCGCGGAGCGATTTGATATGCGTATCAACCGTGCGCAGATCACCCATATAATCATATCCCCATACATTTCTGAGAAGTTGCGTTCGATTAAACACGATATGGTTGTTTTTTGCCAGAAAAAATAACAATTCAAATTCTTTGGGAGTAAGTGAAACTTCCTTTCCATCAATAAGGACAGTTCGGGATTGTTCCAAAATTGTAAGCCCGTCGAAACACATTTGATTTTCGGCCGCACGGCCGCCCCGTTTTAATACGGCTCTGATTCTTGCCATCAATTCCTTTGGGCTGAAAGGCTTGGGAACATAATCATCTGCGCCAAGACTGAATCCCATCAATTTGTCATATTCTTCCTTGCGGGCCGTGAGCAGGATCACCGGCGCTTCGCTGATTTTCCTCATTTCCCGCAAAGTTTCAAAGCCATCTTTCCCCGGCATCATCACATCCAGCACAATCATGTCAAAGGCGGTCTGTTCCACACAGCCAACAGCCATTTCACCGTTTTCAGCCTCAGCGCACTGGAAACCATCCAGTTCGGCATATGTTTTGACTAATGCGCGCAAATCTTTATCATCATCGACGATCAACAGCTTTTGCATGTGGGAAAAACTCCTTTTTAAGTAATTTTTAAGTATAACATGAGGAAAATATGACGGCCGAAAGCCCCTCTTTCTCACAAATTCCTCACAAATATTATATAAACTAAAGAAATAATAAGAAAGGAGTCAATTAAAATGTCAAACAATAAATTTTCAGCCAATGCTGTTTTCCAACGTTATGAACAAAAATATATTCTTGATTCAGAACAATACAGTTTACTTTCCGCAATACTTTCAGCCCATATGCAAATGGATGAATACGGTCTGCATACGATCTGTACATTATATTATGACACCGATGACTATGCGATTATCCGCCGTTCGCTTGACAAACCGGCATTCCGGGAAAAGCTCCGGCTGCGCAGTTACGGAATTCCCGGTACAGAAGGGATGGTTTATCTGGAATTGAAGAAGAAGTTTTCCGGAATTACCTACAAGCGCAGAGTTCCGCTGCTGGCAAAGGAAGCGGAAAATTATCTTCAGCATTTCGAATATCCGGAAGTGCACAGTCAAATTTTTGAAGAAATCAACTGGTTTGTTCATCAAAACGCTTTATCTCCCAAAGTGCTGATTTCATATGACCGGATTGCACTGTTCGGAAACGAAGATCCCAACCTGCGCATTACTTTTGACGCGAATGTTCGCTGGCGGGATTACGATCTTGACCTCACAATGGGGGATTACGGAGCATTACTGTTGGATGGCAAGCGGATTATGGAAATCAAAACGCAAACGGCTTTACCGATTTGGCTCTGCCAAATTTTTTCGTCGCTTGCCATCATTCCCGCGTCGTTTTCAAAATACGGAACAGTTTACCG
>CALAEB010000426.1 GCA_937890875.1 uncultured Anaerolineaceae bacterium
TGACCGGGGAGTTCTTTCAGTCGCTGGCAGTCGAGAGATCCAAAAAATCGATCAAATCGTTGTTGGATATCCGTCCAGACTATGCGAACCTGAAAAAGGGAGATGAGATCACCCGGGTGGATCCTTCCACCGTCCAAATCGGTGACCAGATCGTTGTGAAAGCCGGCGAGCGTGTCCCGCTGGACGGGCTGATCCTTTCGGGTTCTTCCATGATTGACACATCGGCACTGACCGGCGAATCGCTCCCGAAAGAAGTCAAGGAAGGGGATAATATTCTCTCCGGCACCATCAACCAATCCGGTCTGCTCACCGTTCAGGTGACGAAGGTTTTCGGTGATTCAACCGTATCGCGCATTCTGGAATTGGTCAGGAACGCGGCAGACAAAAAAGCGCCGACAGAACGGTTTATCACAAAATTTTCCAAAATTTATACCCCGATCGTTGTCGGGCTGGCGCTCCTGATCACCATTCTTCCGCCGATGTTCAACAATTTTACCGGATGGACACAATGGCTGAACCGCGGGCTGATTTTCCTAGTCGTCTCCTGTCCCTGCGCGCTTGTCCTCTCGATTCCGCTGGGCTTTTTAGGCGGGATCGGCAAGGCTTCCAAAAATGGAATTTTGGTCAAGGGATCCAACTACCTGGAAGTCCTGAATAATATCGGAACGGTTGTTTTTGATAAAACAGGCACATTAACCGAAGGCGTTTTCAGCGTGAAGGAAATTACCAGTCACAACGGTTTCTCTGAGGAATATATCCTGCAAACAGCCGCTCACGCGGAAGCAAATTCCAGCCATCCCATCGCCCGGTCAATTTTGAAGGCATACGGGAAAGCGGCCGATCAGCACCGGATCGGCGAGGTAAAGGAAGTTTCCGGACACGGGATTGAAGCCGTAATCGACGGGAAAAAAGTCCTGGTGGGAAATGCTCCGTTTCTCCGGCAGCACAATGTGCCAGTGCCGAATGAGAACCCGATCGGAACACTGATTCATGTGGCAGTTGACGGTGTTTACGGAGGAGCAATCCTGATCGCAGATAAAATCAAAAACGACAGCAAGCAAGCGATCAAGAATCTAAAGGGTGAGGGAATCCGGCAGGTGGTAATGCTGACCGGTGACAATGAAACAATCGGCAAAGCAGTCGGGAACGAACTCGGGATCGACCAGGTTTACACCAATTTGCTGCCTGAACAGAAAGTCGAGAAAGTTGAAGAACTGCTGGACAGGAAAAAGAACAAGAAAGCGCTTGTCTTCGTTGGAGACGGAATCAATGACGCGCCGGTACTGGCACGGGCGGACGTCGGGATCGCGATGGGCGCGTTGGGCTCCGACGCAGCGATCGAGGCTGCGGATGTGGTGATTATGACGGACGAACCGTCCAAACTGGGGAGCGCGATCCAAATTGCGAAGAAAACGAATCAGATTGTCCGCCAAAATATCGTCTTCTCGTTGGGCGTGAAAGGTGTCATCCTTGTCCTCGGCGCACTGGGATTGACCGGGATGTGGGAAGCCGTGTTCGCGGATGTCGGTGTTATGCTGCTGGCCGTTGTCAACTCCATGCGCCTTCTGCGCTGATATTGCAGCAGATTTCAACGGTTCGGATATTCTTTTCGGTCGGATAAAAAATACAGTTCGCTTATTTCCCCACAGGGAAATAAGCGAACTGTATTTTTTATCCGTAATTCGCAAAACCTGTCCACCGATCCAGCTTGAGGATTCTCATCTCCCTCTCATTCGGCAACCTTTACTGTTTGCGGACTCAAAATCAATCCACTGAGTCCAGCTTCCGGTTTCCTGAATTTTTCTTCGTTTTTTTCAGCAGCCGGTGGGCATAAATACACATCCGGGTAAAGCCGGTAATCTGATACCAGGCATTCTGATGACTTTCCTCGTTTGAATAAATCGTCGAAATCGGCACCCATCCGATTTCCCAGGCATTGGCAAGGCAGAGGATAATCGTATCGACCGCAAAGTTGAATCCCTGCTCTTTCGAGTTCAGAACCAACGGGATCAACGCTTTATCCAAAAGACGATATCCGGACTGGTTATCCGGCAGTGAATGCCCGATTGCCAGCCACAGCATCCATTTCCCGAGCACATTGGGGATTCTTCTCCGCAGCGGTATTTTCCGATAATCTCTGGCGCCGATCACCAGATGCTGATGCTCCCGTTCAAATTTTTGGATCAACCGGTCCGCTTCGGAGGGAAGATGCTGTCCGTCCGCGTCTAAAGTGACCACGGCATCAAATCCGTTATCCAGCGCCCAGCGAAGCCCGTCTTTTACAGACTGGCCGTATCCCATGTTATATCCTCTCGAAAGCACAATCGCACCGTGGGCTTCCGCAACCGCTTTCGTCTGATCCACCGAACCGTCATCCACCACAATGATCGGAGAAAGATGCTGCTTCAGGGCCTCCAATACACTGCCAATATGTTTCTCTTCATTATATGCCGGCAACAACGCTGCAATTTTCGCCATGTTTTTCCTTTATGGTTCAAAAGATACGTTAAAGTATATCATCCGGGTTTACAGCGGGAAAAATAAAATGTGTTCATCCGGCAATTCGGAACATAAGCGGAAAATATAGTTTTTATCGTCGCGGAATTATGCAAGGCACCGGCAGATCGTCGGTCACAAGCCGCATCGGGCCCGTATTTTAAACATCCGGACCGCCCGCCGCATCAACATCAGCGGATATCCGGCAAGTTATGTGGGTATGGTCCGATCACGTTTCCCGGGCGATACAGCATCACGCCATTTCTTCCGTGGCGTTTTACCTCATATAATGCAATATCGGCATTCGTATACAGATCAAAAGTCTGCCCATGGTCAGGAAATATCGCGATACCGGCGCTGCAGGTGCCGTCCAGCTTTTCGTCAACCTGTTTGATCCTTTTTTTAAAGGAACTGCGCAATTTTTCCACCACCGGTTCCACCGAGGCCGTCTTCGCAATATCCCGCATCAAAATAAGGAATTCGTCTCCGCCAGCCTTTCCGCAGATATCGGTCGAGCGGAAATTTTCCCGGATGATCTTTCCCATTTCCGCCAAAACGATATCCCCTACCGGATGACCGAAAGTATCATTGATTTGTTTAAAATTATCCAGGTCAATCAGCAGCAGCGCATGCCGGTTTGAACGGGACTGGGTTTTCAGGAAATAACGGATCATTTTTTCCGTATGTCCTTTATTATATAAACCGGTCAGTGCGTCGCGCTCAGAGGTCTGACGGAGCGTAACTTCCCGCATTTTTTGTTCATGGATATCCGTCACGAAAAAGAACCCCAAAACATCCCCCTTTTCCTGACTGTCAGAAAAAAGATATATGGACGTAAGCACCCAGACCATCGCGTTACGGGAATTGATCTGGCGATGCTCGAATTTTATCTCCCAGATACCGGCCGCAGTCGCAGCAAGAATCGCTTCCCGCTTAAATTTTTTCTTATATTGTTCCCGGTCATCCGGATGGATCAGATTTTCGGTCATCTCCGAAATCAATTCAGAATAATGCTCGGGGGTATGATCCGTCCATCGCCGGATCCGTTCATGGTCTTTTTTCTCAATCAAATCTCTCGTCACATTGATTTCATAATAAACGACAGCGCTGTTTAATAAAGCCGCGCGGTATTGCAAATCCCGCTTCAAAGCGACTTCGGCTTTGATCTCTTTGGTGACATCGGATATAAACAAAACCAGCCGGAATGAACCTTCTGTTGGTCCCGATACGCGCGTCAATGCCATACGGAACCAAGAAATTTTCCCCTCAATGGTCATCTTCAGAATCAATGAATTAACCGGAACGCCGGCAGCAGCATGCGCAAATGCATCCAGATAATCACGGACCGAATCCGGATGAATGAAACCACTCTCGACCAGGTACTCAGGCATATAGTACAAAGACCTTGAAAAGAGTTTGTTATCGCTGCCTTCAACCAGGTTTACAGCATTTTTCGTCTCCGGATTATATTCAAAAACAAATTGGGAGGTATTGCCCAGTGCAGCCCGCAGCCGTTCGTCTGATATGCGGACTTTTTTCTCGAGAACCACCCTTTGGGTGATATTCATTGAAACACAATACATCAGGGAAATATCTTTTTCAGCAATTAAATTCCCGCGGAAAAGCATCCAGATCACAGATCCATCCGGACGGATCACCCGGGCCTCGGCTTCAAAGCCAACCCCTTCGTCACGGTTTTTTGTAAACACGGCATTCGAAAGTGGCTCAAAATCATCGGGGTGAACAATTCTTCGTAAATTACAGTTTTCTTTTGTCTGGAACAGTTCCGGAATATATCCGGTCTGTGAATAGAAAAAATCGTTCGCGCGATACACCGTCAGATCATCGTCAAGCAGGAACTCAAATAAACCAACAGGATATTTGTTGGCGGGATCGGTATTCAGGCCTTGTTCCTGACAATTACTTTCCATGTTTATCCGTCTCGTCCTTTTAAAGCCGGCAGATTGTTCCGTCTGTCCAGCATTTCAGAATATTAACCTGTTCCTCATGGGCTTAATGCCCATGATTCCGGTCTTCCGGTGCAAAAGTGTGAAGGCAATTTGCTCATTATTTGCATAGATATTTGTAATATAAAAACATACAGTTGTCAATAACAACTCCAACAAATCAGTAATCCGGAGCGTTTGACCAACCGGTAAACTTTCTCCCCGTTTCATTTAAAATCGGGCTTTAAATGTCGATTTTCTGCCAATGAATGCAGAAAATCGACATTTAACAATAAACGCAGCATAACAAAAAAATGCCTGCCCGGTCAAAAATGATTATTGTCCCCGGACGCGGGATCCCTAATTTCAGCCTCTCCGGCAAAAAAACTTTCCGGCTGACAGACCACACCTCCGGTTACGGGAATGTACGAACGGGACAATTCCTTTTTTATCCATTTTGATCCGGCTGCATAATTTACCAGCCTTCGGTGGGTTATTCCAAATCACTCAACTGGTCCAACTCATCCTCAAAATTGGCCTGAGAAATCGGTTTTGAATACAGGTATCCCTGAGCCAGATAACAGCCGATCTGCTGCAGAAACTGAGATTGCTCGTTGGTTTCAACGCCTTCCGCCACGATCTGCATATTCAGGATCTGGGCCATTTCGACAGTTTTTGTCACAATATTCATCGTTTTCTGTGAGACCAGAATCTTTTCGATAAAAGCTTTATCGAAAAGATTCTGGTCTCACAGAA
>CALAEB010000427.1 GCA_937890875.1 uncultured Anaerolineaceae bacterium
AGTCGAACCCGCGTCCGAAAGATTCGACCCGCGAATATACTACGAGCGTAGTTCGTTGATTGGTTTAGCCTGTTGAAGGAGAAACGAACAAAACCTTTTCAGGCGATTCACTCAGGCCCGAGAGCCCTCTTTTGCTCCGCGTCGTGAATCCGCGGGCAGCATCCTGACTTTGTGACGCCCACACTGCGATCGGTCAGGAAAACGATGCAGGTGAACGTGACCTAAAGAGGTCAGGCGGCTCAGCCGGTTCGCTTATGCAGCGAGGGGCAGAGCAGCGTAGGAAGTGCGATTATTGGCACTTAATTTTTTGCACTGATTTTACGAGATCGGTACCTCTCGGCTCGCAATTCGGGACCAGCCTCCCCCGTCGAAACCAGGGCATCCCCA
Organism: uncultured Anaerolineaceae bacterium; assembly: GCA_937890875.1. Lineage (GTDB taxonomy): Bacteria > Chloroflexota > Anaerolineae > Anaerolineales > Anaerolineaceae > Flexilinea. The sequence goes on from CALAEB010000427.1 coordinate 388, forward strand.
AATTGGACTTCATTATACAACGGATTTCGGCGCCGGACAATCAGAATTTTATCAGAACAACGGTTCGGATGATGGCGAAGGTACGCTGTGGTTACCCTGTCGAGTCAGAAGGTCTTCCGGTTTTTGAATCGCTGTTACCGGAAAATTGATACGGATTTTGTTCCCGACCGGGCAAAATCCACTTTGACAAACGGCCGTATCGGGAAAAATGCCGGACCTTCTCGAAATTCGATCCCCTTAGTAAAATAATAAAGCCGCCTGATAAGGCGGCTAATTCAAAAAGGTTAAAGGAGGTGGAGGATGCTTGCGTTTTACAAAAATAATGAATTCATTCTGGAGAAACTGGATGAGGCTGCCCCCAATTGTTGGATTAATGCTGTTAACCCCACCCCTGAAGAGAAGGATTTTATCTGCAGTCTGGAAATTCCGCTGGACTTCCTGACCTATTCGCTGGATATTGATGAACGTTCGCGGATCGAAGAAGAGGACAGCGGAACGATGCTGATTGTCGTCCGCGTCCCCTATTATCATGGGGAGAAGGTGGACATCCCTTATGTTACCATACCGTTGGGGATCATCCTGACCGAAAAGTATATCGTTACCGTATGCAGTCAGGACACGGATATTATTCAGACTTTTGCCAGCGGGAAAGTTGCCAAACTTTCCACCACGAAACGGTATCGTTTTGCGCTGCGGCTGCTGATGATGGCGACTGTAAAATTTCTGGATGACGTGCGTGCCATCAATAAAGTTGTCGATGGCCTGGAGGATAAATTGTACGCTTCCATGCAGAATACTGAATTGTTAAACCTTTTGAAATACCAAAAGAGTTATGTATATTTTTCCCAGGCACTGAAACAAAACGAACTGACATTGGTGCGCTTATCCCGTTTGAAATCCTTTCAGAAATATGAAGAGGATGAGGATCTGCTGGAAGATGTGATTACCGAAAATACGCAGGCAATTGATATGACGAATATTTCCAGTTCGATTCTGGCCTCACTGATGGATGCGTTTGCGTCTGTTATTTCGAATAATCTGAACGTGGTCATGAAAATTCTGGCCTCTGTCACGATCATTATGAGTATTCCGAACATTGTGACCGGATTTTTCGGCATGAACGTGAATTTTCCGGAAGTGATTTCCGCGCATCCGCTGGCGGCTTTGATTATTTTAATCTTGGTGATCTCGATGATCATTATTTCGGTTTTACTTTTTCAGAAACGGAATTGGTTTTAAGGAGAAAAAAATGCGTTTTATCAGATTCAGCAAACAGGGATCGGCAGAGCCGAAAACAGGATGGATTTATGAAGACCGGGTGGGCGAGATTGAGGGCGATCTTTTTTCCGAGTATCGCAGATTGGAAGCGGACACCCCGATCGAGAATGTAAAATTGCTGGCTCCGCTGGTTCCGGGAAAGATTGTGGCCGTCGGCTGGAATTATATCGATCACGCGCGCGAATTTGACCGGGAGATCCCGGAAGTCCCGACGATTTTTTTGAAGCCGCCCAGTGCGGTTATCGGGATGGGGGACGGAATCGTTCTGCCGGAAATATCGAAAAAAATTGAACATGAGTGTGAACTGGCGATTGTGATCGGGAAGAAAGCCAGAATGATCCTTCCTGAAGATGCTTACAGTTATGTCTTCGGGTATATGGCTGCAAATGATGTGACCGCCCGGGACCTGCAGAAGAGCGACGATACTTGGACGCGGGGAAAAGGGTTTGACACGTTTTGCCCGCTGGGGCCCTGGATCGAGACCGATTTTGAACCGGCGGATGCCATGCTGACCTGCCGGGTCAACTCCGAACTGCGGCAGATGGCTTCCACGCGGGACATGATATTCTCAATTCCATCCATCTTGGCATTTATTTCCTCTGTTATGACTTTGAATCCGGGTGACGTCGTTCTGACCGGTACCCCGGCAGGGACATCGCCGCTGGAAGCCGGTGATGTGGTCGAAGTACAGATTGACGGTATTGGCCGGTTGGTGAATCCGGTGGTTAAACAAGCTGCAACGATCTGAGCTCTGATGAAGGGGCTAAATTTGGGAAAAATGTTTTTCCTTCCGGCTGTAAAAAAATAAAAGCAATCGGGTATTCGTATGGAAAGAATTAATCGACAGTCCCCCAATAACCGGCGTTCATTCGAAGGCGCCCGGTTTATCGAGAAAGAAGGATTTTTCTGAATATCGCACCGCAAAAAATATTGCTGCGGTAAAAAAGAATTCGAAGTTTGAAAAGGAAATCAGAGAGACGACGGACTTTTTTTGTGCGAAAAACGTTCTCCGAATTCGAATTCCCGGACGGCAGGGAAAATCCGCTGAAAAAACGTGTATAATTTATCAGTCACGAACGGATTTTTCCGGGTCTGTTAATGATCCTGCAAGGGGAAATGAAATTCCCTGGATATGAAACCGATTTTATTTTTATGAGGAGAATGAAATATGTCAGGCCATTCTCATTGGGCTACAATTAAACGTAAGAAAGGCGCCGGTGACGCCAAAAGAGGTCAGCTTTTTACGAAACTGGCAAAGGAAATAACGTTGGCCGCACGTGAAGGGGGCGACCCCAACATGAACTTCAAGTTGCGGTTGAGCGTTGATAAGGCGCGTGCGAATAATATGCCGAAAGACAGCATTGACCGCGCAATCAAACGCGGCACAGGAGAGTCAAAAGACGGGGCTGTTTTTGAAGATGTGATGTATGAAGGCTATGGCCCGAAAGGCGTCGCGTTTATGATCGAATGTGTGACTGAAAATCGTAACCGGACGGTTGCTGAGGTCCGGCATGCGCTGTCACGAGCGGGTGGAAGTTTGGGCGAAAGCGGTTCAGTCGCCTGGCAATTCTCCCGGAAGGCTTATTTCTTATTAACCGGCGATAACCTGGATTTTGATAAAGTATTTGAACTCGCGCTGGAAAGTGGAGCGGATGAAGTCGAGCAGTCAGATGACGGCATTGAAATCTATGCGGAGGTTGAAAACTTCAAAACGTTGAGCAATGCCTTTTTTGAAGCCGGGCTGCATATAACGGAAGCCGAATTGCGCATGGTCCCGAATCAGGAAGTGGAACTATCCACGGAAGAAACACTGCAGGTTCTTCGTGTAGCCGATAATTTGGATGATCTGGACGATGTGCAGCATGTTTACCATAACATGACAGTCAGTGACGCCGCCATTGCAGCGCTGGAAGGTGAAGAATAACGATTCATGGTTGTTTTAGGGATTGATCCCGGAACGGCGTTGACCGGTTACGGTTTTATTAATGCGGCTGAAAACGGCGATCTGACATTGATTGAGTATGGTGTCATTTCGACTTCAGCGGATATGAAAATGGAACACCGGCTTCTTCAGCTTTACAGCGAAATTAACCAAAAAATACTTCTCCACCGACCGGAAAAAGGGGCTGTGGAGAAGTTGTTTTTTCACCGCAATGTGACAACGGCGATTGCCGTCGGCCAGGCCCGGGGCGTCGTGATGCTGAGTCTTGCGCAAATTGGGATGGATATTCTGGAATTTACACCGATGGAAGTCAAACAGGCCGTTGTGGGATATGGCGGCGCGGAGAAGCGGCAGGTCCAGTTGATGGTGAAGGCAATTCTGAAATTGGATGATATTCCGCGTCCGGACGACGCAGCGGATGCGCTGGCCATCGCGATTTGCTGTGCGCACAGCAGCCGTTATTTTGATCTTCTGAAAACATAGCCGTATGTTGATGATCACCAGCCGGTCTAACCCGCGAATCAAAGAAATCCGCAGTTTAAAAGATCCGAAGATGCTGAAACGATCGGATCTCTTCTATATGGAAGGGCTCCGGATTATCGGCGAGGCGATGGAAAAAAATGCCGGGATCCGGACGCTGATCGTTTGTCTGGAATTGTTAAAAGCCGATTTTGGAAACGAGTTGATCCTGCGGGCTGAACAACAGGCCGTTGAACGGATTGAGGTTTCCGCGGATGTTTTTAAGTCTTTTGCGCATAAGGAAAATCCGCAGGGATTGGCGGCAATCGGCGTCCAGCGTTTCGAAGAACTGCACAAACTGC
>CALAEB010000428.1 GCA_937890875.1 uncultured Anaerolineaceae bacterium
ATCAATGAATGGTAAATTCGAACATTTTGTTCGTCCGGAATGAAAGCGTCTCCCAAAATTTTATTTGTTGCTATCGCGTGTTCTGCCAGATCGTCGATAACGCCGGCAGCTTTTCCTGCAACCATGGCAATTCCCCAAGTTCCCAATTCCTTTCTTTGCAGCCGCTGATAAGGAACATCCAGAATGTCAGCTTTGATTTGATTCCATAATGCGCTCTTAGCCCCGCCACCTGCAACGCGTGTTTCAACTAATTTCAGATCGGGAATTAATTCTTTCAGAATACTCAGATAATAGGCGTACTCAAAAGCGATGCTTTCAAGAATTGACCGGAAAAAATGTGCCTGTGTATGGGACCAGGAAACCCCAACCCATGCTCCGCGCATGCTCGAATTGGATGGACAGATTCGCCCTCCAAGATGTGGCGAAAAGAATAAACCGTCGGCTCCCGGCGGAATTTTTCCGGACAGTTCCGTCATTTCTGAATACAATTGATCGTCGTCCGGCAGTGAGTTTTTACGGTTCGTGCAATAGAATTGATCTTTAAACCAATTAAGGGCGATTCCGCCGCCGCCAATGTAGGCGAGCGGATTCCAAAGACCGGGAATAATGGATCGCATACTCAACAGTGCACGATGTTTTGTGTCCGCGACATATCTGTCAGTGCAGCCAGCTAAAATCGCGGCAGTCCCTGCAACATCCAATAGCATACCGGGTTTGACGATTCCCGCTCCTAAAGCATTCGCGGCGGTATCGCCGGCGCCGGCTGCGATGATTGTTCCTGGTGCCAGTCCAGATACCGCTGCTGATTCCTCCGTTACTTCGCCGATAATATCCCACGGTTTAACGATTTTGGGTAACTTTTCCCTGTCGATGCTGAAACGATCGCAGAGTTCTTCCGACCAGCACATTTTTTTATTGTCGGCGAAACCCGAAAAATGAATGTATGTGTAGTCGATAAAAGCGTCTTCCGGTTTCAGTCCGGCGATGCGTCCGGCAACATAAGCGGTTGGGACGATAAATTTTGCGACTTTTTTGTAGATCTCCGGGTGTTCATTCTTCCAATATAGGATTTTTGAACCATGATCGCAGGTCGGCGGATTGCCGGTAACCTGTGTTATCAGGTCACCGCATTCTTTTTCCATCAGATCAATGTAGGGCTGGCATCGCATGTCGAGCCAGGAGTCGAACTTTGCGGCAGGGTCATAATTTTCGTCAATCATACCGATTCCGGCCATTTGTGAATCGAAAGCAATCGCGGCAATTTCTTTTGGGTCAATACCGGATGAGACAATCGTTTTTTTGATTGCGTAAACAGCTGTTGTGTAAAAGTCATCATCGTTTTGTTCGACCGTGCCTGGTTTGGGATAATAGATGGGAACTTCAGCTGCGGCTTCGGCAATTTTTTCACCGTCAATTGTAAAAAGCGCTGATTTGGTGCTGCTTGTTCCTAAATCTATCCCAAGCAAATATTTCTTTGCCATAGATCACTCCCTGTATCCGGAATAAATTTCAAAAAATTCTTTTCTGCAGATGCAAAGCAAAAGATCTTCTCGATTATGCTTCAGCGTACTCGCGTGTCCGAACCAATTCGACTTTAAATCTGGAACAATCCCCTCGGTGAAGTGCGTGGTAATATTCAATGCACCTGCCGCTTGCGTCGTAGCTGATGCTGTCAAGAAGTAAAAGCGGAGCTCCTCGTTCCACGCCCAGTAAAAGCGCTTCTGTCTCATTAGCGGCCACGGATTCTACGTAACGCTTTCCCCGTGTGATGAAAATACCGCACTCATTTTCCAAAAATTCATAAAGAGATCGATTTTCCAGGTTTGCGGTTGCAAGTTTGGGACATAAATCGTAAGGAATATAGGTTGTGACGAAATGGTTAAGTTTTGAATCGACAAATCGGAGCCGTTGGATATCGATGACTTCTGTTCCTGTTGGTATATCAAGGTAATTCGCAACTTTGGGATTTGCTTTAACGACCGCATGATGCAAAACTTTTGAAACCGTTGGGAGTCCTTTTGAAGCCATTTCCTGATGAAAACCGGTAAGGTCCTGCATCAATCCTTCATCAACTTTGGGCTCAGAGACGAATGTTCCTTTACCCTTTTTGCGGGTTATCAAACCTGAGATTTCCATCTCTCCCAGCGCCTGTCTGACAACAGTCCGGCTGATTGCGTAGAGGGAACATAATGTTTGTTCCCCGGGTATTTGTTCTCCCGGCAGCCACTTTTGTGCTGCGATCTGATCCTTCAATAGCTCTATGAGCTGAAGGTAATACGGAATGTTACTGCTAAAGTCAATGGTATTATTTGTTTCCATAGAATTCATTCTTTTTTATGACATATAATCCTGTAATTACAAGAATTATATGGCGATTGTTTTCAATTGTCAACGACGCTCTCGTATTTTCCTTTCTTTGAATAAAAAACTATTTTGTCAATATGACGGCTATTCTGATTCTGAAATGGTTTTCCGGTATTCTGTAATGTTTAAAAGGTGATTTTTGTCGTATAGAGCAGCTGGTTTGCAAAACAAAAAAGCATGGTAGAATGACTGATATGTAATTACAGGATAACATATTGAAAAAATGATTCCCGTCATTTGGTACATGTGTTTCATAAAAGTTTTGATTTATTGAGGTCATGGAAAATGAATTTACACAATTCCGGAATATCGCAGCTGTTCTCAAAACAGGGTGCCAGCAACACGCATGAGTTATATCTGAATTGGACACGTTATCTCCCATATATTGTTCTGATCGTTGTGTTTATCGCAGTCAGTTTTGTTGTTCCATATTTCCTCACAGTGCCAAATATTCTTTCTGTATTGTTGCAGACATCATCGCTTGCAGTTTTAGCGATTGGTCAGGCGGCTGTTTTAATTTTGGGAGGAATTGATCTTTCCATGCCTGGCGTGATGGCTTTAGGTGCGATATTCGGCGCAATGTACATGGAATCAGGCGGGAATTCTGTGATTGGTGGTTTGGTTATGATTTTGGTCCCTACAACACTGGGTTTTATCAATGGTGTGTCGATCAGCTACTTTAATATGATCCCTTTTGTTGTCACGATGGCAATGCAGGCAATTACGATTGGGGCCGCAACAATGATCACAAATCAAATCAGCATTCCCGTTTCTCAGAATTTTTGTGATGCGATATTGAAAAAAGTAATCGGAATACCGCTCCCGATTATCATTATGCTTGTCGTAGCATTGTGCTCCCAGTTTGTCATGACAAAAACCTATTTTGGACGCTGGCTTTATTCTGCCGGAACAAGTATCCCAACGTCAAAAGTATCCGGTATTCCTACGAAAAGAGTTGTTCTGGCCGCTTATACCTTTGCCGGAATGATGGGTGGAGTTGCTGCCATTATTATGACTTCAAGGCTTTACGCCGCAAGCCCACAGATGGGGAAAGATTCTGTCGCAATGGATATTATTGCTTCTGCTGCTGTAGGCGGAGTCAGCACAATGGGCGGTGTCGGAACTGCTCTGAATGCCGTAGTAGGCGCAATTATTATCACATTGATCAGTAATGTGATGAACATGGCGAATGTCTCATATTATCTTACGCTGGTAATCAAAGGCCTCATTATTATCGCTTTTGTAGCCATTGATGCGAATAGTCGTAGAAAGTTATCAAGGTAGGTGAATACGATGACAGTTTCTTATTTGAAAATGGAAGGTATTGCCAAGTTTTTTCCCGGTGTTCAGGCATTGAAGGATGTCACTTTTGAAGCGGCCAAAGGCGAAATTTTAGGACTGATCGGAGCAAATGGAGCTGGAAAATCAACGCTGATGAACATTCTGGGCGGGAATTTGCAGCCGAATGCAGGGAGGATATTGATTGATGGAAAAGAAGTTTGCATTGATTCTCCAACTGCTGCGGCAAATCATGGGATTGCTTTTGTCCATCAGGAGATGGCGATGCTTCCCACAATGAGTATCACAGACACAATGTATATCTCCTCATATCCTTATAAAAGAGGTTTGATTGATTATAAAAAAATCCACCAAAATTGCCGCAGTGTGCTGAAAAGGTTGGGTTGTAATTTCGATCCCCGTGAAAAGATCAGAAATATCAGCCCTGGTGACCAACAAATGGTTGAAATCGGCCGGGCGCTGCTCCATAATCCGCAGATCATTATTTTTGACGAACCAACATCTTCTTTAACTTTGAGAGAGAAAGATCATCTTTTCGATGTAATTCGTTCACTGAAAAATGAAGGCGCCGTGATCATTTACATTTCTCATTTTCTTGACGAGGTATTTAATTTATGTGACCGGGTTATGGTCCTGCGTAATGGCGAGACCGTTGGCGGAGGTCAACTTTCTGATTACACCTATAACGATATTGTAAAAATGATGATCGGGTCAAAAGAAATCGATACTTACTATAGCAGATCTGAACACAGCACCGGCGAAGAAATTATGCGGGTCGAAGGTTTATCTCGCACTGGAATCATTCATGATATCAGTTTTTCACTTAACAAAGGCGAAGTTCTCGGAATTTGGGGCCAGTTAGGTTCGGGCCGCACGGAAGTAGCTCGAGCATTGGTCGGTCTTGATCCGATAGATAGCGGCATGATTTTTATTAATATTGACGGTTCAATGACGCCGGTCAAGCAATCTGAAACAAAAAAATATATCGGTATGATTACCGAGAATCGCCGTAAGGAAGGTTTGCTGCTTCCAATGTCGGTAAAAAACAACATGTCGTTAGCCAATTTACCAAAGCTTACAAAAAAATCAATCCCTTTCGTCATTGATCCGAAACTTGAGAATTCTCAGGTGGAAAAATTTGTCAGCCGGATGGAAATAAAAATAAGCAGCCCATCTCAGCGTGTCGAAACATTGAGCGGAGGAAATCAGCAAAAGGTCATCATCGGCCGCTGGCTGCAGAAAAATCCGCTCATTTACATCATGGATGAACCAACAAGAGGATTAGATGTTGGCGCAAAAGCCGATATTCGGAGAATAATTTCCGAATTGGCGGAACAGGGAGCCGGAATTTTGGTCATCTCGTCTGAAATTGAAGAAATCATGAGCATCAGTGACCGGTATATCGTGATGAAACGGGGCGGGATTGTAAATGAATTTGGCGGAAAAGTGACCAGGGAAGAATTAGTGGCGGCGGCAACAGGCGCTCTGACAGAGAAGGAATAAACGATGACTGGAAAAACAAAAAAGAATTTCTCTTTTCGCAACTTTCTGTTTCGATATGGTTTTTTGTTTGTTTTATTGCTGGTGATTGTTTATTTTTCAGCATCCGCTCCCAGTTTCTTTTCATTGACAGCGGCAATATCTGTTCTTCATACGGCTGCGCCTTTATTGGTTATCGCCTCCGGTCTGGCGTTTGTTATCATGACGGGGAGGATTGATATCTCTGTCGGTTCAATTGCGTTTTTAAGCAGTGCAGTGGCTGCGCTGATGATCTCCCGGTACCATCTCTCAATTCCGTTGGCTGTTATATGCATGCTTGCTTTATCCTGCCTGATGGGAGCCATCAACGGGTTTATCGTCGTGATTCTTAAGGTAAATCCGATGATCGCCACTTTCGGAACACAATTGGCTTATCGCGGGATCGGTTTGTTTCTGACGAATTCAATGGTGGTCAGCTTGCCCCGGTCCATCCGGTTTCTGGGAAACAAGAAGGTGGGGCCAATTTATGTGGATATATTGTTCAGCTTATTCGTTCTTTTGATCATGTTTCTTGTTCACACGCGGACCCAAATCGGTCGTCAAATTGTTGCCATAGGGAATGATATTTCAATTGCTGAAAAACTTGGAATAAAAGAAAAGAAAATCAGTTTCTTTGGTTATCTTCTTTGTGGATTGATGGCTGGTTTGGGAGGGATCGTCATGACACTTCAGGTTGGCGGCGTTACCCCCACCAGCGGAACCGGATATGAATTTTCTGCGATTGCGATGTTGGTAATTGGAGGAATCAGCCTTTATGGCGGAGAAGGATCTATTCTTCCCGGTATCCTGATTGGGGGGATAACACTTGCTGTCATTGAGACCGGGCTGAATTATGTCGGGGCTTCTGTTTATGTCTATTCTTTTGTTCGGGGTGGTGTGATTTTTGTTTCGATGTTTGCGGATGCTCTTAAAACGCAAATCAAACCGAAGGCCAAAATTATAGAGGATGAAGAATCCAGCACAATATTGGCGAAATAAATTGGACCAATTGGATCGGCTGGTAATTTAAATAGGCGAAATTGGGTTTTCAGAGAATTGAAGATTTGTGATGATTATTTTTTGATCGTCACTAATAAAAAATAGAGGAGAAAGTGAAAATGAAAAAGAAGATTATTGTAACGTTGCTTGTAGTTGTCGTTATCAGCGTGTTTGCTGCTTTCGCACCTGCAGAACAGGAGCAAACGGTAAAAGTTTGCGTTTCCTGGAATGAGAAAGTCCATTCATTAATTCAGGCATGGCAGGATTATATGGAAATGTATGCCGCTGAACTTGAACCGGAAACCGGCATTAAATATGAATGGATCGTTAATGTCGCTAATGGCGATGCGAACCTGCAGAATAACAATATCCAGGATTGTATTAACCAGGAAGTTGATTATATTGTCGCGCGGGCACAGGATTCCGGCACGATCGGCGCTGCCATTAAAGCTGCAGACGCCGCAGGTATACCGTTTATTACCTTTGACCGCGCTTCGACGAGCGGAGAGCCGACAACCCACGTTGGGGAGGACGGCTATCTTCAGACCCGCACAACAGCGGAGGCTTTCGCAGCACTGCTGAAAGAAAATGGAGTTGAAGGAAAATGTATCGAACTTCAGGGCGATCTGTTGGATAACACGGCTGTGCTTCGCCATAATGCCTGGAAAGATGTGGAGGAAGAATTAGGCGCCTGGACAACCGTTGCGGAAGTCCCCACGGAATGGAAAGCTGAAAAATTTTATCAGGGAGCTTTGAATGCACTGCAGGCGAATCCGGATGCGAACTGCATCTACGTGGCATCGGATTTTGCTTTTTCATCAGTTGAGAATGCTCTTTCCGCGGTAGATAAATTAGCGCCTACCGGAGAGGAAAACCATGTTTGGGTTGCCGCGGATGATGTCAATCCGATGGGGTATGAAGCGATGAAAGCCGGGATCATCGATCTGGGAACAACATGGGAAGCTTACTCGGTTTCGGTTTTGTTTGTTGATACGCTCAATAAATTGGTTAAAGGCGAAGCGGTCGAAAAAGAGTATTTGATTTCCGGGCGTTTGGCTACACCGGAAACGGTGGATTCTCTGGAATATCTGTATTCTCTCGACCCGAAATACACGGATTAAGTTCGAAAACCACATAATCAGGGGTGTCTTATAAATTGTTGCCGTTCTTCACATAATTTACCTGATGATGTTCCATGAAGAAGGTGGCAGTCAATTTATGAGGCACTCCTGAAATCCGAAATTGAATACTTTTTGCTTTGGCAGGATGGAGATCATAATGGAAAATTCGAAAAAAGATCCTTTCAGCGATTGGCGTTGGCCAGGTCAATTTCCTAAAGTGGGGATCAGACCCGTTATTGACGGGCGGGTAAATGGTATCCGCGAAGGACTTGAAAATCAAACGATGGGCATGGCAAAAATCGCAGCTGAGTTTATCTCTCGGAATTTGAAATATCCAGATGGCACACCTGTCCAATGTGTTCTTGCTGAGACAACAATCGGTGGTGTTGTTGAGGCAACTTGTACGGACAAAATGTTTCGGCAGGAAGGCGTTGGGCTGTCGCTTACAGTAACTCCAAGCTGGTGTTTCAGCGCTGAAACGATCGACATGAATCCCGAGCTTCCCAAAGCAATTTGGGGCTTTAATGCGACTGAACGTCCGGGGGCTGTTTATCTTGCTTCGGCTTTGGCTTCGTATAATCAAAAAGGGTTACCGGCTTTTTCGATCTATGGACGGGATGTTCAGGATAAGGATGATACGGATATTTCTCCGGATGTGCAAGAAAAGATTCTCCGGTTTGTCAGAGCTGGTCTTGCTGTGGCGATTATGAAAGATAAGTCCTACCTCTCGTTGGGTGGTACTTCGATGGGAATTGCCGGATCGATGGTTGACCAGGATTTCTTTGAAGATTACCTTGGAATGCGGGTTGAGTTTGTCGATATGGTCGAACTTGTCCGCAGAATCGAGCTGGAGCTATATGATCATGAGGAATATCACAGAGCGCTTTTATGGGTGAAAGAGAATTGCAGAGAAGGGCTCGGCCGAACGGAAAGAGACCGCAATAAAACCAGGCAGCAATTGGATCATGATTGGGAGATGTCTGTAAAAATGTTTCTGGCCTCCCGGGATTTAATGATCGGGAATCCGAATTTAGATCGCCGTTTCTCTGAAGAGGCTTTAGGCCATAATGCGATTTTAGGCGGATTTCAAGGTCAACGGCAATGGACCGACTTTCTTCCGAACGGTGATTTTATGGAAGCTTTACTGAATTCTTCATTTGATTGGAACGGGATTCGGGCTCCTTTTATTTTTGCAACTGAAAATGACAGCTTAAATGCTGTGTGCATGTTATTTGGGTATCTTTTAACAAATCGTCCTCAAATCTTCGCTGATGTCAGAACTTACTGGAGCCCGGGTGCGGTAAAACGGGTGACAGGCTATGCTCTGGAAGGACCGGCGGAGAAAGGCTTTATTCATTTGATTAATTCCGGCGCCTGCACGCTGGACGCGACGGGACAGATGGAAGAAGACGGCGGACCGGTTATGAAACCGTTCTGGGAGATTACAAATAATGACGTGAAGAAATGTCTGGAGGCGACAACCTGGTATCCTGCACAGTTAGACGCTTTTCGCGGCGGTGGTTTTTCTTCCGGATATCTTACCCGCGGCGGTATGCCTGTGACCATGATGCGTTTGAACATCATTAAAGGCATTGGCCCGATATTACAGATTGCTGAAGGATGGACAATCGATTTGCCGGAAAAAGTGGCAAAAACAATTATTGACCGGACTGATCCGACTTGGCCAACACATTGGTTTGTGCCTCGTTTGACCGGAGAGTTCCCGTTCAATGACGTCTATGAAGTTATGAACAACTGGGGCGCCAATCATGGCGCGGTAAGTTTTGGGCATATCGGTGCAGATTTGATTTCACTTGCCTCGTTGCTTCGGATTCCGGTCGGAATGCATAACATTGGTGTGACAGCAATTTATCGTCCCTCGGTATGGAGTGCTCTTGGCTCAAAAGATTTGGAAAGTGCTGATTTCCGGGCTTGTTTGAATTATGGCCCGATTTATGGGAAACAGCGCCGTTTTTAACTGGATGAAATGG
>CALAEB010000429.1 GCA_937890875.1 uncultured Anaerolineaceae bacterium
CTCCGTTAGGACCCAAAAAACCGAAAACTGACGGACCGAATTGGGACGGAAGAATTTCCGGATATTTCACTGGAACATGTGTTGGTGGATACTGCCGCGATGCGGCTGGTTGCCGCTCCGGCTGCATTTGATGTGGTGGTGACGGAAAATATGTTCGGCGATATCCTGACCGATGAAGCATCGGTGCTGACAGGGTCGATGGGGCTGCTTCCTTCCGCGTCATTGGGTGAGAACGGCTGCGGATTGTATGAACCGATTCATGGCTCGGCGCCGGATATTGCCGGACGCGGGATTGCCAACCCGGTCGGCACAATTCTGAGCGCAGCGCTGATGCTGCGGTATTCGCTGCGGATGGAGGCAGAGGCGGAGCGTGTCGAACACGCCGTGGCGCGAACGATTCAGGATGGAAAACGAACTGCGGACCTGGGCGGAACGCTTTCCGGCGCACAAATGACGGACGAAATACTTTTGCGGCTGTGAAGGAGGAGCATCACCGCAATTCGAAATATGGGCATCCGGTCCGAACCAGATCGAGCCAGATATGAAAAAAATTTGTACCGGGTCGAATTTCGAACTGCTGAGAATATAACCGCCGACTTGTCAGTCCGGGTTATCGCAACCCCGCTGTGAGGAGCCTGCGATCCGTTGTCCCTTCTCCTTTCAGGGACGTCCTGCAAAACCGGATCGCGGATCCTTCGGCAGCGCGGGGATCGGCTCGGAAGGACATCAGGCCGGTTATTTCTGGCCGCAGTTTGCCGGAGGATCCTCAAAATCTGAAAATCCCCTTTCGGGGACGTCCTGTAAACTCAGATTCGCAGGATCCTCTGGCTTTGCTTTTGGCAACTTGTCTGCATAACTGACATAGGAAATACTATCATAGTTTTGATCGAATTTGATTCGGAAGCCCGAAATTAGGGTCTGTTGTGTTGAAATCGTTCATTAAAATAATATTAATTTGATCCGTATTTTGAACTGCAGTGACATCCGCAATTCGAAATTTAAACAAGTTTTCGAATGAGAGAAGAAAATTTGTTTCTATCGACAACCTCGACTGATCATCCGGTATATAGTGATATGATTAGCGGGGCGGCGTTTCAACCGGCAATATGTCAGAATATGAAAAGATATTTTGTTGTTTCTCTTTTTATTCGGAAAAGATTCCGGATTTTTGAATTGCTGCCGAGCCGATTCTCGGCTCGAACGGATTTAAAATGAAATTGCCGCGGCGCCCGGGTATGTCCCTGCAGCAGACTGGATCATCTGCCGGGACATTCCCAAAACGGAAGCAACTGTGAGAAAGTATAGAAAAATATGAACGGGACTGAATTATTCATTCGATATTTTGGGAAAACAATTAAATCCCAGAAACAGATCGATCTGCTGATGGAAACGTTGATTCAAATTGGGCAGCAGATTCCCAACGAGAAAAAGATCGGTTTGTTTAAAAATTTGGCTGAAAAACATCTGGGTGCGATTTTGGATGGCATGAGCCAGGAGGAACGTGTGAAACTGATGAATTCACTGCTGCCTGTGATTGTCCGGGAATTTCCGTTGGCCAAATTGGATTTCGCGTCTGCTTTCCCATCCCAAACTGAGACGACGAATGAAACGCAGCGGGAGGATTAGGTCCCAGAGAGATAGATTCCGGAAGCGGATCGTAATTCAAGATTTGGGCCTTCTTTTCGAATAAAGTGATAGCAATTCGAAATCACGGACGGAAGCGCCACACGTTTTTTTTGAAAGTATTTTTCAGAGTTTAAATTCTGATGAAACGGAAGAAAAAACTGCCGTGTATCGCGGCAGTTTTTGGAGAGGCTATTTCGTATAACGGATCCAGACCGGCTCCGTGTTTTGCGGAATTTTATCATAAGCTTGTCCGATGGGGATGTTTTCCGCCCGGCAAATTAATGTGGCAATGGCTAACCCGTGCGAGACAACCAGCACCGGGCTGTCCGGATATTTGGTAGCGATTTCATCCGTCGCCGCAAAGACACGGGCGGCAACTTCGCTGATCGTTTCGCCGCCCGGCGGACGCACCGACGCCGGATCGGCCTGCTTTTTCATCCATAAGTCGTTATATTGCATACGGATGACCTCTACATGCAGTCCCTCCCATTCGCCCTGATTGATTTCCCGCAGCCGGGCGTCCGGATGGATTGGCAGTCCGAATGCCGCGGCAATGATTTCCGCGGTTTCCCGGGCGCGAATCAGGTCGCTGGTATAAATTGCGGCGAATTTTTGTCCCTTCAATTTTCGGGCGAGCACGGCAGCCTGCTCCCGTCCGGCTTCGTTAAGTGGAATATCGCTCTGCCCGGTGTAAAGACCCTTCTTATTCCAATCAGTTTGCCCGTGACGGACAAGGCAGCATTGCGTCATTTTTTATCGCGCTCCTGGTAAGCTTTCATTGTGATCATTGGCGGACGTTCGCGTTCGGCGATTTCTTCCACATCCAGAAAATAGCCGTTCTTTCCATAATGGATCATTTTCATCGTCTTATTCACATCTTCAATGAAAGCGCGGTCATATCGTGTTTCCAGTTTTCGCAGGATCGTCTGAATAATGGCGAAAGACATTTTGCTCAGTGCTTCCAGACTCTGGTTTCTGTGGATCCGCTCCTGCAAATTCACCTGGGCGATGGCCTGAAGCCCCTTCTGCTCAAAGATATCAATCAGCAACCCGGTTTCCACACCGTAACCTGAAAAGAACACCGCTTTTTCGAGAGATTCCCGACGTCCGGCATATTCTCCTGAAAGCGGTTGAATGATCCCGGATAATTCCGGGTAAAAAAGGTTGATCAGCGGGCGGGCGGTCAATTCGGTTACTCTGCCGCCGCCATCTTTTTCCATTTTTCTGCCGACTTTGATCGGTCTGCGATAGAATCCCTTCACAAAGTGAATGGTATTGCTTAGCAGAAGCGGCCCGATAATTCCATAGACGAAGCCGGGATTGATGTTAACGATATCCGTATCGACCCAAGCGATAATATCGCCTTTGGTAACTAACAAACTTTTCCAGAGCGCCTCGCCTTTTCCATTCCGTGCTCCCATCTCCGGCAGAATCTCCTGATGAATATATACCGGAACACCCAGGCTTTCGGCAATTTCGCGGGTGCGGTCGGTTGAGTTGGAATCAATCAGAACGATTTCATCCAGCAGCGGATAATTCTCCATCAGTTCTTTTTTGATCGTCGTGATCACTTTGCCTACGCTGGCTTCCTCGTTCAGTGAGGGAAGCGCGAGGCTGATCGTGGATCCGGACCGCTC
>CALAEB010000430.1 GCA_937890875.1 uncultured Anaerolineaceae bacterium
TAGGGCTATATCGATGACGCCGGCAGCGAAGATCTCTTCGTTGACCTGGATTTCAGCAAAATTCCGAATTTTGAAAATGTATTGATCACTCCTTCCGTCTATGCGGAAAAATTTGTCCCCTATCGCGGCACCACGGTCGTGTTGGCTTACGACTCCGAAAGACTGCCGGAACCGCCGAAGGACTGGGACGAACTGGAGGCCTATGTTGCAGCGAATCCCGGAAGATTTGCCTATAACTCGCCCAGCACCGGCGGCGCCGGCAGCGGTTTTGTCCGCACCGCGCTGTATAAATTCCTGCCGGAAGAATCCTACATGTCCAACGATCCGAAATGGGCCGAACAATATGATCAGGGTTTCGAATTGCTGGCCAGAATTCACCCGAACCTGTACAAATCCGGCGGAAAAGTTGTCTATCCCAACAAAAATCAGGGAACGCTTGATCTGCTGATCAACAAGGAAGTTGACCTCATCCCGGCATGGGCTGACCAGACACTCACCAACATCGCCAGCGGCACGCTGCCTGCCACGACCAAAATGTATCAGCTGGAAGATTATGCTCTGGGCGGAACCGATGTCGTTCTGGCCGTTCCTTCCATCGGTGTTGGCGCAGATGCTGCTTACGACTTCATCAATTACGTCATCAGCCCCGAAGGGCAGAAGAAATGCCTCGAACTGATGTTCGCGATTCCGGTGATCGATGTTGCTTCAATCGACTCCGACGCCGCTGTGATGATTGAAGGACTGGATCTTTCCAGCTTTGAAGTGTTCTCCGTCGGCAGCCTTGGCGACGAGATCAACAAACGCTGGGACAGCGATATTGCCACGCTGAACTAATCAATGGGCCATTGAACCGGGCTCGGCTCCTCTGTTTTTCCGGAAGAGGAAATGTGGAGGAGCCGGCCTGGATTTGGAACAAGGGATATCAATTATGGGAAAAAACTCCTGGAAGAAATATTTGTTTATCACGGCGATGCTGCTGCCGTCGCTGCTGATATCTCTGGGAATATTGGTTTATCCCTTGCTGAATACGGTCATTCAAAGTTTCAAAGATCCGGACACCGGCGCTTTTACGCTGGGAAACTACCTCTATCTTTTTACGGACAAAATCTCGAGCGCCAGCATTCGTTATACGTTTATGATCACGGTGATCACAGTCGTAATCGCGATTGTCATCTCATATATTCTGGCGATTTATCTGCGGTTCACCGACAATCGGATCAGCCGGCTGATCGGAAACATTTACCTGTTGCCGCGGTTCATCCCGAGCCTGGTCGCGGTTTACGCGATGATCACCATCGTCCGCGATTCCGGCCTGCTCAACCGGATTTCGCTGCTGTTCGGGATGGATTTCAAACCCGGCCTGCTGTACAATGCCAAGGGGATCATCCTGATGAATATCTGGTTCAATATCGGTTTCGCGACTATGATCCTCGCTTCTTCGCTTTCCGCCATCCCTGATTCAATCATTGAGAGCGCCCGCGACATCGGCGCAAACCGGCTGCGCGTGTTCTTCTCCATGATCCTTCCGCTTTCCGTCAAGGATGTCATGATTGCCATGACCTTCATTTTCATGAGCAATATCAGTTCCTTCACCACCCCTTACCTGATCGGGCCCAATCATCCGATGATGCTGGGGGTTTACCTGCGCCGCCTTTTCTCTTCCTATCATGAGTACGAATTGGCCGCGGCGACCTCTGTTGTGATCTTCCTCTTTTCTTCCGCTTCGGCTGTGGTTTATCTGTATACCAACCTGAAGGAACACGCCTGGGAATCCCGCGGATAACGCTCCCGTTTACGGAATCAAATCAATGTAGATACGCAATACCGAATGCTCCTGAAAGAGAGACATCCACGCTCGTTCCCATGCAGATCGCAGTGGCTCCCAATCGACCAGCCCGCCCGGTTCCCCGCGGAAATTGCGGTATCTTTTCTTTGGGAGGTCGGACATCCGTTTCCAGTCTGTCCGTGCCCTGTTTTTATGTTTGCAGCGCGTTTCATGATCGACAAAGGCGTCAGCGGAACGAATGCCGAAGAGATAAATTTATTGTTCTGTTTTCTGCGCGAAAAATTCTGGCGTTTGATGACACTGTCGGGAAAAAACTTTCAGGCTTTTAATTGCTTACTGTGTGCGAACCAGATTCCGCCGCTCAGCAGCACGAGCAGCAAGCACACGCCCAAAACGTTGACGGTAATCTTCTTTTGTATGCCGAGATTCACAGCCCGTTCTTCTTCAAACATGGTTCGCATCTCTTCTTCAGTATATTCATATCCGACTTTCTGACCGTCTTCCCATTTCGCGAAACGCTCCCGATAATCGGACATTGCCTGCGGATAAGTGCTGTTGGTTGGATTAATCAGGAAAATCGCTGCTGTCAATGCAACGGCAATACTGATCAGAAAGACCACGGCGGTGATGGCAGAAATAACGATTAAGTAAGTTTTACGGGCATTGGTTGTTTCGTTTGTCATTCGGATTTCCTTTCCTCTGATCCTGCCGATCATCTTTAGTGATATGCCCGGCAGCAGCTTTGCTGACAGATTTTATGATTTCGTTCGTCGGAATGGCCGAATAGTTGCCGGCGGCAGCTTCGTTACCGATGGCGATACCGCTGTTACCGTGGCCGGTGACGGTGATCACAAAAGTTTTCCACATCCTCCATTCTAAAGAATTGAAGTAAATTCCTTACGCAATTAAGGTAAAAAAGGAGAAAAAACATTGTAAATACAAATTAAATGCGAAAAAATAAGTGATTCCTGAACAATATGACGTATTTTGTCCGCAAGCTGTTAATGGGAATAAATTGCGTCGCTTCTCTGTTTTTCATGTTTCGGGCTGCCGGCTGAAACGGGTTTTCTTGACGATTTATGCAGGTTGAGAGTATACTCTTATTGCTTTTTCGGGGTGTAGCGCAGTTGGTAGCGCACCGCGTTTGGGACGCGGGGGCCCGCGGTTCGAGTCCGCGCACCCCGACATAAAAAAATGGAACAATTACTTTCGCTTATTCTCCCTGCATACAACGAAGAGGCGCGTCTTCCGGAATGTATGAAAAAGGTGGCGGGCTTTGTTGCCGCGCAGGATTTTCCAATGGAAGTGCTGATTATTGAAAACGGCAGCAAGGACAGAACCTGGGATCTGGCGGAAGCGTTTGCCGGCGAATATCCCTGGCTGCGTGCGTTCCGTGAGGAGAAATCGGGAAAAGGGCGGGCTGTCCGGCGCGGGATGCTGGAAGCCAGGGGGAAGTACCGTTTTTTCGCGGACGTCGACTTTTCAATGCCGATTGAAGAAATTTCAAATTTCTTGCCGCCGGTTTTATCCGGTTATGACATTGCGATCGGTTCGCGCGAAGCGAAAGGCGCAGTCCGTTATAATGAGCCGGCCTTCCGGCACTTTACCGGCAGGGTTTTTAACTGGGTCGTGCGCACGCTGGCAGTGCATGGCGTACAGGATACACAATGCGGTTTTAAATCTTTCAGCGCGGAGGCTGCCGAAAAACTGTTTTCCATGCAGTTAATTGACGGCTGGGCCTTTGATGCGGAGGTTTTGTTTCTGGCGCAGCATTTTGATTACCAGATCGTTGAAGTTCCGGTGCGCTGGTATTATGACGATCACAGCAAAATTAATGTTTTTAAAGATTCGTGGAATATGATCCGGGAATTGCTCCAGATTCGAAAAAATTACGATTCGGGGAAATATTCAACTGAAAAATGATTGAAAAGCCGTCTTTGAATATTGAAAAAGCCTTGTGGGAACAAGGTTTTTTTTATATCGCCGGAATCGATGAGGCTGGCAGAGGCGCCTGGGCGGGGCCGGTGACTGCGGGCGCGGCCATCCTGCCGGTGGATGACGAATTGCTGATTTTTTTGGACGGCGTCCGTGACAGCAAGCAAATGACGTCCGCTGAACGGGAACAAATGGCGCTGCTGATTATGGAGAGTGCGGTTTGCTGGGCTGTGGGATCGGCGGACAATCATGAGATTGACCGGATCGGCATCCTTCCGGCTACCCGGTTGGCGATGGAAAGGGCCATCAGCGGCCTTTCCGTTACGCCGGACTATTTGCTGATCGATTATGTCTTTTTGCCGCGGGTGATGCTTCCGCAGAAGTCGATGCCGAAAGGGGACATTCATTCCCTCAGCATTGCGGCGGCTTCCATCCTGGCGAAAGGCTCACGGGACCGCTGGATGACGGAAGTCGCGGCAGTTGATTTTCCGCAATATGGATTTGAGAAGCACAAAGGGTATGGCACGCAGCTTCATCAGGATTGTTTAGCGACGTTCGGACCCTGCGCGCTCCACCGGCAATCGTTCAAACCTGTCGGGGGCGAACGGACGCTGTTTTGACGGCCGATGCGGAGAAAATAAAAATCCGGATGCGTTTCCCGATGGCACGCCCGGATTTTTATTTTCAGTTTTCATTTCGCTGCCGAATGAACAGCGAAGATCAGGATCAGGGTTCGATCACGGTACCGGATTTGATCACGGTGTTTTTCGGAATGATCACAATTCCATCCCGGACGTAATACTTTTTGACCGGATCCGGATCGTCCATCTCCGTGTCATCCGGAAACGGCCGGATGATGACATTGTCCCCGATGCGCGCGTTTTTATCGATAATGGATTTTTCGATTTTACAATCATTTCCGATGCCGAGCTGGACATTAAAATATTTTGAGTCAGTCGCGCTTTTTGAATAAACATCATCATCAACGCCCATCAGAATCGAATCTTTGATTTCCGTTCCGCTGCCGATAGTGCTGCGCAAACCGATGATGGAGTGTTCAATTTTGGAGGCTTTGATTTTGCAGCCTTTTGAGACGAGCGCGTGCTTGATCAGCGTGTTTTCGATGACGGTCGTCGGCATCGTGTGATTATAGGTATAAATTGGATTATGCGGATCGTAGAAATTGAAGTCCGGCGATTCTTCGGTTAAACGGAGATTGGTATCGTAAAAAGAACGGATCGTTCCGATATCTTCCCAGTAATCATTGAAAATCCAGCCATAAACGTCATAATGGTCGATCGCGTAAGGAATCACGTGCTTTCCGAAATCGGGATAATCCAGCGAATTCAGGAGCCCGACGAGCAGATCTTTGTTGAATAAATAGATGCCCATCGATCCCAGGTAGGGCTTGTCTTCATCCTCCAGACTGATCAGTTCATTCAGGATTTCCGGATCCTTCGGCTTTTCCTTAAAATCAGTAATTTTTTCATCCGTGTTGCGCTTCAGAATCCCGAAACGGTGCGCCTCGCATTTACGGACAGGCTGGGTGGCCACAGTGACATCGGCATTGTGGTCGATATGGAATTGCAGCATTTCATCATAGTTACAGCGATACAGATGATCGCCTGAGAGAATCAGGATGTAATCGGTCCGGGCGGAGATGATTTCGCTTAGCTGTTTACGGACCGCGTCTGCCGTTCCCTGGTACCAGTCGTTATTATCTGTTCTTTGCTCAGCTGCCCAGATCTGGACCCAACCGGAATGAAATGTATCAAAATGATAAGTGCCTGAAATATGCCGGTGTAAGGATACGGAATTGAACTGGGTCAGCACAGCAATTTTGAATATGCCTGAGTTAATACAATTGCTGATCGGAATGTCGATCAGTCGGTACTGGCCTGCGATCGGGACAGCCGGTTTGGATCGCATTTGTGTCAGCGGGAATAAACGGGTTCCCCTGCCGCCGCCGAGGATTACTGCTAATACTTCGTCTAAAGGCAACACGATTTCTCCTCCTGAAAAATAGCATCACGAACCTGATACGTTGATTCTATCAAAGAAATAGCAACCCGGGCTGGCTTGCTGAACGTCAAATATCATCTTTCTTTCAGCCGGAAAGCATTTTCTGCCTGACGGTCGGAAATCATCTATTTTTTGCCGAATAACCAGATTTTCTGCCCGTCGGAATATATTTTCGGTTCGCCGTATTGGGTATAGTTGAAGATCAGCGGCGCCGCGCTGCATTGCGTTTCACCGCAGAAAACTTTCTGAAGATATTTCTCCCATTCAAGGATGTCGTCATCGCCGCCCAGAAGGATCAGATTGGCTGAGGCGATTAAATCTTCCCTCCCGAGCTTTTGAATGTTTTTCATGGATATTCCCATGGGTATAAAAATGTGCAAATTTCCATAGTGGACCTGCCATCCGCGTCTTTTAAGGTAAGTGACCGGAACATCCAGCCCAACAGTCCCGGCCTGCAGATGGAATCCGGGCTTGAGTTGGGCCAGGCCGTTTGCGGCGGTATCCAACCCCGGCTGCGGGTGGATTCCATTCAGGTAAATATGAGCCGGCAAGTCGGAAGTTGTCTCAATGAATTCTGCCCGCATCCATTTTTCCGGGAAATCGATGAAAGCTCCCGCAACCCGGCCGGTTTCCAGCCAGTGCATGGTGAGCATATCCTTTGCCGCATAATTGGTGCTTCCCGGAGCGATCCAGAAGATCTGATGCTGCGGTGTGCGGATCTGGATCTGCGGGCTTGCCGCTGACCCGGAAAATGTGACGCGCAGGCGCGTATCGCTCAGCTCCAATGCGGTTTTCCAAAGGAGAATGTTCAGGAAAAAAAGCAGGATTAATCCGCGCTGCGCCAATTTTTCCCGATCCCATTGCCGCATGCGGTCGCGGCGGATCCATGCCAGAAGCAGCGTACCAATGATAAGCCAGGCTGTTCCGGCTGAAATCCCGGCATAACCGGATGCCCAGGGAATCCCGGCACAAAACCGGACGGCGCGGATTGTGAAGGCCGGCGCGGGCCAGACGAAGGCCGCGGCCAGCGCACCGGCGGGTTCGAAAACCATTCCACAGAGAAGCGAGAAAAGCCCGCCGAGCATGATGATGGATTGAAAAGGTGTGATCAACAGGTTGGCAAAAAGTGAAATCAGTGAAATCTGATGAAACGCGGCCGCCGAAATCCAAACGGTAAAAATCTGCGCGGCGATCGAAATCAGCAGCAGTTCGTCCGTCAGTTCCACAATTCTTTCCTGGATGGTTTCCGGAATGACCGGGATCCGGCTGAGCAGACGTGTGACCAGCCTTCGCATCGGATCTTTGAACAGCAGAATTCCGATGGTCGCTGTGGCGGACAGCTGCAAACTGATCTCAAATAATGCGCCGGGATTAAACAATGCAATTGCGGTTATTGACCATAGCAGCGAGCGGATGCCGTTGGTTTTTCTCCCCAGTGTCAGTCCGAAAATCGTGAAGGAACCCATCAAAGCCGCGCGCAGGATCGCCGGGTTTCCGCCGGTCAGAACAGCATAAAAGAAAACCACCGGAATCAGCGTAAGCTGTCCCCACCAGCGCGGAATCAGCAGATGGATCATTTTCATCAGCAGCCAGGTCAGCACCGCAAAATTTGCCCCGCTGATCGCGACGACATGGGCCGTTCCTGTCCTTTGAAAGGCGTCTTCGATATCGGATGGAATCCGGCTCTCGTCTCCCAACAGGATTCCGGCCATCAGCGCGTTTTCCGGCGCCGGATAAATCCGGTACACTTTTTCCAAAAGCAGCGCACGGAGACGGAAAATCAGGGTAAAAAGCGGGTTCCCGTTGTTTTCGGACAGCTTTTCAATTCGCGGGCTGTACATCATCACGCCGAATCCCTGTTGACGCAGGTATCGAAAATAGGAAGCGGGACTGCCCGCTCTGATCAGGGTCGGCTTCCCCGTTAACGAGATCCGGTCGCCGTATTGATAGCTTTCCTCAGCCCAATAAACGACCGCCATCACATTGCCGGAAAAAGGCGGCGGGTCCTGACCCGGTGATCGGTCCGGGCGGATCTCAAAATAAGTCCGGTTGGTGCGGATCTCCGGCGGCTGCTGAATGACGCCGCTGACGGTTATTTCTTCCGGAAGCGGCGTTGGTCCGGCGGACGCGGCGTTTCCGGAAGTGTTCAGAACTGTCCACGTGCCGGCTGCACAAAAAAAGGTCAGCAGAAACAATCCACGGGAAACGCGTTTGACAGGCTGTTCGAGGACATAATTTTTTGCTTTTTTGTTGGCGATCAGGAAGAGAAGCAGAGAGGAAAAAGCGGCGCCCAGCCACGCTGGCATTGAAAGATTCAGCTTTTGCGCTGTCCAGATGCCGGCCAGGATTGCTCCCGGAAGAAATGTGTTGATCCGGGCGGGCGGCGGATTATCGTTTGTCACCGAAGGCTGCCGCACGGTTAATAAAAAATTGAACCAAAGCGACAAAAACAACGGAGAACATTTTTGTCAGCAGAATATCCGCCCCGATCCGCTGACCGAGGAACAGAATCAGCGAAGAAAGTCCCAATCCGAAGAGCCCGGTCAGGTAAAAAGCCGCGAACCTTGTCTTCAGCTGGTCGGTTTTGCGGAAATTGTAGCGGCTGTTGAGAAAAAAGCTCAGAAATATGCCGCAATGGACGCTGATGACGTTCGACACGAATTCATTAAAATGAAGCGCGTTGACAAGGACTGCAAAGACCGCCGTGTCGAAACCGGCGCTGATTGCGCCGATAATGCCATAGAAAAACAGCGTGCGCAGAAAGGCTTTATCGAGTTTCATTCCCGGTTTCGCTTTTTTGAATGGCGATTTTCATCTCGTTCAGCAGGATCGGATGCAGCGTCGGGTTGGCGAGCAGGAACTCATAGGGCGGCTTGAAACAGTCTGGATTCCCCTGCAAATCGGTGATGACCGCGCCGGCTTCTTCGGCGATCACAAATCCGGCCGCCACATCCCATGCGGACATGCGCATTTCCCACATGGCATCCAGACGTCCGGCGGCGGTATAAGCAATTTCCAGCGCGGCCGAACCCATCCGGCGCACCCCGGCAGTTTTCAGCATGAAGTGTTTGAAGACGGTGAAATTATCTTTTCCCATTTCGACCAGTTTCATGCTGAACCCGGTGGCCATCAGCGCGGTCCGCGGGTTTGTCTCCGCGGAAACGGTGATAGGACGTCCGTTGCAAAATGCGCCTTTGCCTTTTTCAGCGTAAAAGCATTCGTCGCGCATCGGGTCATAGATGACGCCCATGGTCAGTCGGTTCTGATGCGCATAGGCGATCGAAACACAAAAATACGGCACGCCATGGGCATAGTTCATCGTTCCGTCCAACGGGTCAATATACCAGGCATGTTCGGCGTCGCCGTTGTGCAGGCCGCTTTCTTCTGAAAGGACGGTATGTCCGGGCGCGAGCACCGCGAGCCTTTCTAAGATAAATTTTTCGGATTGCCGGTCGATTTCGGTGACCGGGTCCTGGATGCCTTTTTGCGTGACTTGATGGAGTTTGCCGAGTCCGTCGGCCAGAATCTGGCCGGCTTGTTTGGCGAGGATGCAGATATCGTGGATTTCAGGTTTCATGGATTTTCCGTTCAATCATTTGATCTTTCAGAATTATAATCCACCGCGGTGGGAAAACGATTATTTGAAGGAAGAGCAATGGGAAATCAGAAGAACAATAAATTTTCTTTTTCACTTTGAACCTGTGTAAAATTAGAAAAGGCTAATAAAAAGGCAGCTCTTTTTTTGGCGGAATTGCCGGGGAAGGACAGGGATCATCGGATACCGAATGATTTCCGGCCAATCTGCTGAATACAGAGCCCGATATACATAATTGGAGGAGTGAATGATTAAAATTACGGCCTTGGGGACAAATGGCTGGTTTGACACGCAGACCGGCAGCACGACCTGTATGATGGTCCAGACCGATTCGTATACATTGATTCTTGACGCGGGATATGGGATCGCGAAAATAAAGCAGCTGGTGGATTTTTCCAAACCGGCGTACCTGTTTCTCTCGCATCTGCATCTTGATCATGTGATCGGGCTGCACACATTGGATTATTTTGGATTCGAACATCCGCTGACGCTCGTCGCGCCCTTGGGCGGGAAAAAAGATCTGCTGGATTTGCTGCGCCCGCCGTTCACCACCAACTGGGAACGGATCCCCTACAAAGTCAATATTCTGGAAGCGGAGGAGCTTGATTCGTTCGGTTTCCCGTTCGGCGTCAAGGCGCTTCCGTTGGTACACGTCGTGCCGGACACCGGTTACCGTTTCGAAATTGAAGGGAAAAGTATTGTTTACCTGCTGGATACCGGTTACTGTGAAAACGCGGTCACGCTGGCGAAGGATGCGGATTTTGTCATTACGGAGAGCGGATTCCTGCCGGGCGAGATCGACGAAGGCTGGCCGCACATGAACCCGGAATCGGCCGCCAGGCTGGCGGTTGCGGCGAACGCAAAGCAGATGCTGCTGATCCATTTCGGCGCCGCGCTTTATGATACCATTGCCAAGCGGCAGCAGGCGGTGGATACCGGACGGAAAATCTATCCCAATCTCATCATGGGGCTGGACAATATGGAGTTTATCCTCTGACAGAATGCCAAAGACGGCTTCAACGGAACAATAAAAAATACGCCTTTCCGGCGTATTTTTTATTGTTCCGTTGAAGATTTCAGATCATTGGTTTTTCCCAGACTTCCGGTGTTTCAAGTCCGAGAATTCTGACG
>CALAEB010000431.1 GCA_937890875.1 uncultured Anaerolineaceae bacterium
ACTGCTGTTATACGGCAATTTAAAATCCTGAGGCCTCATTCGGTTTACAATAAGGAGGGCACGTGTCAATTCATGCGAAGAATTCCCTGAACCAAATTCTCCGCAGCGGATTTTCCGGCCCGTTCACCGATAATAATTTGAACTACGAACCGGCAATTCAAACTTAAAAAAGGGGACCGCCGGTGTGTCGTTTCGTATTTTTCGCAGAAACAGCACACCTGCGAACTTTTCGCTTATTCGATTATTCGAAAAAAGCCCCTGGTTTCGGATTGCTGATTCGCCAGGCAAACACGAAGGAATAAAAAAATGGAATATTGGGACATCTATGACCGGAATGGCTATCCGACCGGACGCAAAGCGGTAAAAGGGCAGCAATTCAGCGAAAATGATTATCATCTGGCCGTCGAAGCCTGGATTATTAATTCGAAATTTGAAATCCTGCTCCAGCAGCGGAGCGAAAAATGTCCGGTCCTACCGAATGTCTGGTGTCATACGACCGGCAGGATCATTGCCGGAGAGGATTCGCTCCAGGGCTGCATCCGTGAAGTCCGCGAAGAATTGGGAGTTGAAATTTCAGGAGACGAAATCCAATTTTTTCAGAGAATTATCCGGAAGGACGGGACAAATTTGATCTGGGATCTGTTTTTGGTCCGCAAAGATATTCAGCCCTCCGAATTTATCCTTCAGGAATCCGAAGTCTCCCGGGTAAAGTGGGTTTCGGAAGAAACATTTGTTCAGATGGTCAAAAAGCAGGAAATGTTTCAATATCCGGAGATTTTCTCTGTCCTGGACAAAATCAAGCGACATTTTTAAAGAATCGCTTGATCGGCAAAAGCAGACGGTCCGCTTTGTTTTTTCAGACAAAAAGGATACCGCTCGGCCAAATCATTGCTTTTCACTGGCTTAAATCTTGCAATTTTTTTCTATATTCGGCCCGTTTTCTTATGCCGATCTAATAGAGAACAACTACAATAAACCCAGAATCTTTACGATCCGGATGCGATCCGAATCAGAGGTTCGCCGCTGATCAAAACATGTGCTTTTGAGGCCGAACCCTGGAAACTTATCCTCAGAAGCACTGATTTCAGTGAAATAAATTTAAAATCCAAGTTGCCGGATCTGTACATTCATCATCAAAAACAGAACCGCGAACAGAAAGCAAAGAACAGGATAAAAAGTATGATGCGATTTGACCGCTTTACGGAAAGAGCGCAGGACGCGGCCCAGCGCGCCGTTGAAATTTTGCAGAGATATGGACAAAACCAGATTGATACCGAACATTTCCTGCTGGCATTGATCGAACAGCCGCAGGGGATCGTACCGGAAATTCTGGATGAAATGAACATTTCCACCGCAACGTTATCAGACCGGTTGGATTATATGCTGCGCACCACGACCAAAGCCAATATCTATGGCGGCGGTTCCGGACAGATCTTTATCACGCCGAATGTGCGCCGGATCGTCGATCAGGCATACACCGAAGCGAACCGATTAAAAGACGAATATACTTCCACTGAGCACATCTTCCTGGCGATCCTCAATGAAAAAGGGACGCCGGTGGCCAAGCTGCTGGACGAAATGGGGATCACCCGCACAAAAGTTTACGAATTGATCATTAAAATGCGGGATGGGAAACAGATCACCGATCAGGCCGGGGAAACCCGTTACAAAACGCTGCAAAAGTATTCCCGCGATCTGACGCAGCAAGCCCGGGAGGGGAAACTCGACCCGGTTATCGGACGAGACGCCGAAATTCTGCGCGTGATGCAGATTCTTTGCCGACGCACAAAAAACAACCCGGTATTGATCGGGGAGGCCGGGGTCGGAAAGACCGCGATTGTTGAAGGACTGGCTCAAAAGATCGTCAAAAACGACGTTCCGGAATTGCTTTCGGGGAAAAAGGTCATCTCGCTGGATATGGGCGCGATGGTCGCCGGTTCCAAGTTCCGGGGTGAGTTCGAGGAACGGCTGAAAGTGATTATCGAGGAAGTGCAGAAATCTAACGGCGAGATCATTCTGTTCATCGACGAACTGCACACCGTCGTCGGCGCGGGCGCTTCACAGGGCGCAATTGACGCCTCCAACATGCTGAAGCCGGCGCTTTCACGCGGCGAATTGCAGTGTATCGGCGCGACCACGCTGGATGAATATCACAAATACATTGAGAAAGATTCAGCGCTGGAACGGCGTTTTGCTTCCGTTTATGTCGAGGAACCTTCC
>CALAEB010000432.1 GCA_937890875.1 uncultured Anaerolineaceae bacterium
GTTCATGAATTACCTGCAAACCGCCCAGAGTCATCAGGTTATTGGAGACCATTACTGCCTCAGGTGGATTTTCCAGATCCAGAAGCTTCTGCATCGCCCGATATCCGCCCGTCTGCCGGAAGTTGCTGTAAACAATCAACTCCGGATCCAAAGTCAAATGATGCGCCAGAATCGCCTCCCGAAACCCTTCAAAGCGTTCGCGCGAAGTACTGGGCTGCCTGGGCCCGGCGATCAAACCGATCCGCCGATATCCCAGCTCCGCCAGGTGAGAAGCCGCCTCAAACGCGCCTTTTTTGTTGTCGGACGTAACAACATCCATACATTCCATTTCCGGGATCCGGTCAATTGCGATCAGCTGCGTGCCGGATTTAACCAATTCCTTGCAAAAATCAGTATTTCGATTGGTCGGGGTTAAAATGATTCCGGCGACATTCTCCGCCCGCAAAATGGAAAGATGGGACCTTTCCCGTTCCGGATCTTCATTGGAGTTGCAAAACAGAAGGCTGTATCCGGCGTCATAAAGAATCTTTTCAATTCCGCGGATCACACTGGTAAAAAACGGATTTTCAATATCCGAGATGATAACCCCTATCGTTTTCGACACTCGCATCCGGAGGCTGCTCGCGGAACGGTTCGGGCGGTACCCCAACGCAGCCGCAGCTTTTTTGACCCGGGCGGCCAATTCCGGACTGACATAAACCCTGCCGCCCAGCACCCGGGAAACGGTAGCGATCGATACACCTGACAGTTCCGCCACCTGGAAGATGCTGCTTTTTTTCTCCGCTCTTTTTTCTTTTGGATCCTGCCGACCTGTTTTTCCAGCCAATTTCGTCTCCTCAACCATCAAGGTAAACGAGCCATCCCTTCACCCATCAAAGGCAGATGATGCGTAAACCCATTAAATTTCCCGATTCCTGATGAACAGGATTTCAGCTTGCTCAGTAAACGTTTTCTTTACAACAAAAGGTATCACTGCGAGATATTGTTCATCACGGACAAAATAAACGCATACGATTCTTAAAAAGAAATCCTCTCAAAAATCACGCGTGTTTATTCGCTCACGAAAGCTACTGTTTGTGTAAACGTTTTCTTCACAGCATGATTGTATTCGGCGGATACTTTTCTTGTCAATAGTGAAATTAGACACATCCGGTCAGGTTATTTGTCACATCTTTTTTTCTTTTCCATACTGATCATGAAAAAAGAGAGCAGGAACAATCCATTTTTCCCCGGTAATTCGAATTTGGGCGAGAATATCAAAAACGACAGTTCCTCAGGTTCCCGCTTTATTCGAAAGGGATTCCTATATTCCGAGCCTTTGGTTCCACCAATAAAAAAAGGACGTTTTTTTTCATACCGTCCTTTTTAGTTGATTCATCGGGATATTACAGTTTCCGGCGTCCGCTTTATTCCTTGGCAGCCGCTTCCTGAAGTTCAGCCAAAGCCGCTTCCAATTGCGTCTGAAGCTCTTTGTTTTCATCTTTCAATCCGCCGATCGTCTTATTCATCCGGCGGACAATACTTTCGAGAGAATCGGCGTATTTTCCTCTATCAGCAAGTCTGCTTTCATAACCTTTGGCCAACTGATCCGCCGCCGCCTGTGCTTCCTCAATTTTCGCGCCGGACTCCGTCAGCAGAGACTCTTTCTCTTCGATGGTCTTTTCCAGCTCGGCAATTTTTTCCTGGGCAGCCTTCCCGTCCGTTACTGCCGCCGCGACTTTTTCCTGAAGCTCCGCAATCACAGCCTCATTCTCTTCAACCGTCGCTTTCAACGCATTGTCGGATTCCGTGCTTTCCGATTCACTTTGAGCCTTCTCGAGCAGACTTTCTTTTTCAGCAACCGCTGTTTCCAAAAGTGTTTTTGTATCTTCCAATTCGGTCGCAGCGTCCGCCAGCAAGGATTCTTTCTCCGCTACGGTCTTTTCCAGCTCGGTGACTTTTTCCTGAGCGGCACCCTCGGCTGTTGTGGCTGCATCCAGCTTTTCCTGCAAATCGGCAAGCACAGTTTTATTCTCTTCAACCGTCGCGTTCAATTCCTGAATGGTCACATTCAACGCTTCGGCCTGCTTCTCTTTTTCGGCAAGTTTACTTTCAATTTCAGCCTTTAATTCTTCCAGCGCAGCGGCGCCGTCCGTGACTTTTTCCTCGCCTTCAGCGATCAGCGCATCTTTCTCCGCAACCAGCTTTTCATGTTCCGCGACAGCACTGTCATACTTTTCCTGAGCTTCCGCTAACAAAGCATCTTTTGCCGCGAGCGCTTCATCCAATTGCGTCTGGAATGTGGAGGCCATTTCGGTCTCCTTCGCAGCCAATTCGCCAGAATTGCAACCAGCCACGCCCAAAAGCAAAATCAAACCAAGAACTGCAACTAAAACTTTTTTCATCAATGTTTCCTCCTTTGAGATATCATTCAGCCGGCTGGCATTTTCACCGACTTAAAACGAGCAGACAAACCATATTTATTAATCATATAGCGGCTCTCATTTAAATGCGGCGTTTTATTAAGCGCATCCCACCCCTCGTTTTTTTCTGATACCCCGAAAAAACGGCAGGAAGTGCTCTCAACACGTTACTGACCAAACAGCCTATTATTACAGTATAACAAGGAATAATTCCAAAATATATGTTACTTTTGTAACTAAAGCGTAAGATTTTTAAACGTTTATAAACTGGGAATGGCCGGCTGCGCTAAACGGTCCTCAATTAATTCAAACGCGGTCAACAGCTCAACCTTCCAGGTATCGGACGTAAAATCCGAAGGCAGGACCCAATATGCGTTCTTTCCGGCCCGGATCCCCGCGCCGGCCGCCGGCAGTGATCTGCTTTCGATTCCCTCCGGCAGCGGCGGAAATCGAAGCACAATGTGTTCCCCTTCCTTCACAATCGCCGAGAGGCCAATTTTTTCCGCTTTGATTTTCAGGAGAATCTGAAAGAAAAGATTCTCAACCATTTCCGGCAATTCTCCGAAACGGTCAGTGAATTCCGCTTTCAGCTGGTCCAATGTCTCCGGATCATGCACAGC
>CALAEB010000433.1 GCA_937890875.1 uncultured Anaerolineaceae bacterium
TGGATTCATTCCGGTTAACAACTTCGCTTCCGTAACAATTCTCAGCAAAAACAATTTTCGGCGTCTTCGTGATGTTTTGAACCGTATTAATTTCCAGCGCAACCGGTATCATCGGGATCGACGACGTATCTTTCGAATCTTTTTGTCCGTACCAATTCGGCTGTCCTTTAATTCCATGCAGATTAAAATATGCGTAATCCGCATCTTCCAGCCTCCCGATGGGAAAATTAGAGGCCATCGTCGCCGGGGACAACAGCAGATTTGCGGCATCGGTTAAATTTTTATAGATCGCAACGGAAGGCCGCTGCCAGGCAGCGCAGGAATATCCGAAACTCTTTGCGGACTTGACAGTCTTCGCGATCCTGCTGAGGAACTGCGTCTTTACCGCGTTCCTGTTTTTTTCAGCATTCAGGCTGCCGCTGAATTTCTTAATATGGTGGTTTTGAATTGCACGCAACTGGCTCAGGATCAGCCCGGGATCATTGGAGTTATCGCCGGGGATCCGCCCCACCTGCCATTGCTGATCATAATAATTTACATTATCCGTACTGGCATAAGGAATATCCGAATGAATCTTCAAATCATCATCCATTGCCGGGTTGGTCAGCGTAAAGAACGGCACAACTTCATGCCCGCCGACGATCAGCAGCGCGCCGATCATCGAACCCTTGCCCGCCAGCGTCTCATCCAGCCGGATCAACGCATTCCGGATCGATTCGGCGTCCATCACAGAATTGCCGGATTGAAATTCATCCGGATAATACACCATCGCGTTCCAGCCTTCCCGGTTTTCGATTGCATCGACAATCGAACGCATTTCCTGATCGATAAAATCTTTATTGTTTTTACCGTATTTCGCGGTCAGGCCGGCAACCGTCGATAAAACGACATAAACCGGGAAACGTTCATCCGCATCCTCAATATTCAGCTTATAGACATATTCCTTGATCGGTTCGGCATCCGTTTCAGGCGCTTTGCCAATTTTTCCGGTAAAGATATTCCGGAACAGGCCTTTCAATGGAAACAGCGATGATTTGACCTCGGCTTTCTTTTCGTTTTTCCGCGGCGGAACCGGGGCAATCTCCCCGGATTGTCCTGACAGTGTTGCTTCCGACGGATTTTGTTGACTATGCGCATTTTTATCCGGACTCAAATTCGCGGCGAAAGCCGGTTCAGCTGCCAGCCTGGTTTCGATTATCGGTTTTTGCTTTTCGGGCAGCTTGTCTGAGAACGATTCACTGGCCGCGGCAGCCGGCTCCGGCGCATAAGAGAATTCAACCGCACGGTCCAGTTTGGCCTGCCGGGCAATTTTTTCCGGGACCGACAGTGATGAAATATCAACGGAAAGCAGATCAGGATCAAGCCACAAGTTCCGGTAAGCGTTTTCTTTTCCCCAAAGCCGGCCAGCAACCTGGCCCGTCACATCGTTCTCGAGCGTATCATGCATCATCCGGATACCTTCTTCAGTCCGGCCCATCCGGTTCAGGACATCACCCAACAGCAGCTTAAACTGCACCGCGCCGGGCCAGCGACGGATATAAATTTTCAGAAGACGGTAAATTGAACTCAGGTCCTGATCAGAGCGCATATTTTTCGCAATCCGGATCGCCGCCAGAATATCGAAGTCATCAATCGCGTCCAGATCCACTTCCTCCGTCTGTTTTGCTTTCCCAAGCAGCGACGCAAATCCCTGTTTGCGGTTTTGTGCGGCATCATGCTGCTGAAAGTTCCTCAGCAGTTTCACCCGTTGGATGGCGTTCTTTTTCCCATCGCTCATTTTTGGATAAATTGCCGCCAGAAGCGACCAGACTTCAATAAATTCCGGATCACGCTTTACAATAATCTCACATAGCCGGATCGCATCATCTTTCGATCCCAGCTTAAATAAAATGATCGCCAGCCGGTATTGAATCCACAAATCATTGGGATATGTTTTCAGCCATAAAATTAACACCTTCTTCGCAAAAGCATAGTTCTCAGCCTGATAGGCAGTATTGGACAACGTTATAATCTGCGAACGGGTAATCTGAGATGTTTTCATGAAATCACCATTTATACCAGCCGTTTCAGTACGACCATTCCCCCTATAATTAATAGCACACCGACAATCACCAAAAACATGCCGATTCCGCGCCCGGTTTCAACCATCGTATTCATCTCGCGAAGCAGAAAACTTGCGTTGCCAAGCGC
>CALAEB010000434.1 GCA_937890875.1 uncultured Anaerolineaceae bacterium
ATATAAGTGACAGGCAACCATATGCCCGTCTCCCATTTCCAATTGTACCGGAACTTCCACTTTGCAGCGCTCCATTGCATATTGACAGCGTGTGTGAAATTTGCAGCCGGACGGCGGGTTGGCCGGTGAGGGAATGTTCCCTTCCAGAATGATCCGGTTCCGGCGAACGGTCGGGTCCGGAATCGGGATCGCGCTGAACAGGGCTTTGGTGTATGGATGAAGCGGATTGGAGAAAATCTCATCCTTGCTGGCGAATTCCACCATGTTGCCAAGGTACATCACGCCGACGGTATCGGAAATATGCTGGACGACCGACAGATCGTGCGAGATAAACAGATAGGCCAGGTTGAACCCCTTCTGCAGGTCCTCGAGCAGATTAATGATCTGCGCCTGAATGGAGACATCCAGCGCGGATACCGGTTCGTCGCATACCACAAAATCCGGATTCAGCGCCAGCGCGCGGGCGATGCAGATACGCTGCCGCTGGCCGCCGGAGAATTCATGCGGGTAACGATCCTTATGGTATTCCTGCAGCCCGCAGGCCAGCATAATGCGTGTGATATAGTCGTCGTATTCATCGTTGGGAACAATGTGATGTTCGCGGACAGCTTCGCCGATGATTTCTCCCACCGGCAGCCGCGGAGACAAGCTGGAGTAGGGATCCTGAAAAATGATCTGCATCCGCGGGCGCATTTTCAGCATTTCGGCGGGTTCCAGCCCGAAGATTTCCTTCCCGTTGAAATATACTTCCCCGCCGGTCTTACTGTTCAGCCGCAGGATTGTCTTGCCGACTGTGGTTTTGCCGCAGCCGGATTCGCCGACCAGCCCCATGGTCTTTCCGCGGTCGATCGAGAAACTGACGCCGTCCACAGCTTTGACTTGTCCGACTACCCGGCCGAAAAAACCGGATTTGATCGGAAAAAATTTCTTGAGATTTTTTACTTCCAACATTGTGTTGTTATCGCTCATCTAATCATCCCTTCAGTCCACAGATTTGTCATTTCGAGCGAAGCGAAACTGAGTCGAGAAATCCATAAGTCCCATAAAAAAGTGTTTTCCCCGAGAAATCTGCCTGATAGCAGAAATTTTCCCGCATAAAATCGATTCTTGATAAAGTTTGAAGATGTCCCGCCTTCGCTCTGCTCCGCTCGACATGACATTTGATTGCAGACTCCGGCTTTTGACATCTTGACCAATTTTCCAAATTCCTGTGTTTTTGATCATTCATTGATTGGCATCCGAATTGTTGATAAAAAAGGGCAGCCTGTCAGTCCGGGACCCGGAATTACCGCTCAGGCGCCGCTTGCCACGTCCATGTATTGATAGCAGCTGACTTTATGGGTCTCCGAAATCTGAAATTCCGCAGGATATTTGCCGTTGCACAGGCTGAAGCGCTTATCACAGCGGTCGCGGAAATAACAATAATCCGGCATGTGAATCGGGCTCGGAACCGAGCCGGGAATGCTGTACAGCCGGTCAACTTTCCGGTTGACCACCGGTTTGGAGGCCATCAGACCGACCGTGTATGGGTGAGCAGGATGCAGGAAAATATCATCCGCGGTTCCCTTCTCGACGATCCTTCCGGCGTACATGACCACGACAGTATCCGCCATTTCCGCGATGACACCCAGGTCGTGCGTGATCAGCATGATTGAACTGTTGATTTTCTCTTTCAGGTTGCGGAAGAGGTCCAGGATCTGGGCCTGGATCGTGACGTCCAGCGCAGTGGTCGGCTCATCCGCGATCACCAGCTTCGGGTCACAGGCGATCGCCATCGCGATCATCACGCGCTGCCGCATGCCGCCGGATAATTCGTGCGGATACCGCTTGTAAATGCCGTCCGGGTTGGCGATCCCGACCAGGTCCAGCATATGCAGCGTGTGATCTTTTACCTCCGCTTCCGACTTCTCCGGGTTGTGCAGTGTGATGACTTCGTTGATTTGTTCTCCGATCCTGAACACTGGGT
Source organism: uncultured Anaerolineaceae bacterium (assembly GCA_937890875.1). Taxonomy (GTDB): domain Bacteria; phylum Chloroflexota; class Anaerolineae; order Anaerolineales; family Anaerolineaceae; genus Flexilinea. The sequence continues at coordinate 1,967 of CALAEB010000434.1, forward strand.
TCAGGCTGGTCATCGGTTCCTGGAAGATCATGGAGACGTGGTTCCCGCGGATTTTTTCCATCATATTGGCGGGCATTTTGGCGATATCGTACGCTTTGTCCCCCAGATTGAAACGGATTTGTCCCTGGACAATCTGCCCCTGGGGCCGCTGGACCAGCTGCATCAGGGAAAGGCTGGTGATGGATTTTCCGCAGCCGGACTCCCCAACAATCCCGACGGTCTTCCCCTGCGGAACCTCGAAAGATACGCCGTCGACCGCGCGCACGGTGCCGATATCGGTGAAAAAGTACGTGTGCAGATCGTCATATTCGACCGTGTTGTTCGGATCTTTCATCGTGGTGAGATACTCGGACTCGGGGACATGCTTCCGGTTGCGCTGTTTTTCAAGCGCATCGGTAATGCGCCGGTTGTATCGGGAGATATTCCGCGATTCGCTGGCGGAAATGTAATTCTGGTTTTTCTTGGATGAATTCGTTTTTGTGCTGTCTGCCATGCTGCCTATCCCTATCTTTTCATTTTCGGATCGAATGCGTCCCGCAGCCCGTCACCGACAAAGTTGAAACCGAGCACCGTCAGAACGATCAGGATACCGGCGGGGATCCAGATAAACCAGTAGCTGGTCATGACGTGCAGGTTGGTGGCGGCGTTGATGATGTTTCCCCAGGAAGCGATCGGGTATTTTACCCCCAGGCCGAGGAAAGAAAGCGTAGCTTCGATCATGATAATGTTCCCGAGCGCAAGTGTGGCCTGAACAATCAGCAGCGGCATGACATTCGGCACCAGATGGCGGAAGATACGGCGGGAGATGCGGATGCCGGTCGCCTCCGTGGCGATCATGAAATCCTGTTCGCGCAGCGAAAGAATCTGGCCGCGGACAACGCGGGCAATGCCCGTCCAGCCGAGGATACCCAGCACTGCCATCAGAATGAAAATTCTGACATACGGATCAATCTGCAGCGTGTCCATCACGGATCCGAGAATGATCACAATCGGATAGAAGGGGATCGAATTGAAAAGATCGACCAGGCGCATCAGAATCGTATCCATGATGCCGCCGAAAAATCCGGCGATGCC
>CALAEB010000435.1 GCA_937890875.1 uncultured Anaerolineaceae bacterium
GGAGCACATGAGCATTAAAAGTTAAAAGGATAAATTTACCTATGCCAGCTGAAATATTTATTGTTTCCGGCTTTCTGGGAGCCGGAAAAACAACATTGATTCAGAAGTTACTGCGCGAAACATTTCAAAATAACAAAGTGGTTCTGATCGAAAATGATTTCGGGGAGATCAGCATTGACGCCGCACTGCTCAAATCCGGCGGGATCGAAGTGCGGGAAATCAATTCCGGCTGCATCTGCTGCAGCCTTGCCGGAAATTTTCTGCAGGCATTAAAAGAAATTCTGGACCGCTTCCAGCCGGAGAAACTGCTGATTGAACCCTCCGGTGTGGGAAAACTTTCGGACGTTTTGACGGCCTGCAACCACACGGCAATCAAACCGCTGGCGGAAATCAAACGGAAAATCACCGTCGTCGATGTAAAACGCTGCAAAATGTACGCTGAAAATTTCGGGGAGTTCTTTGAAGATCAGGTCAAAAAGGCGGATGTCGTCATGCTCAGCCGCACCGATCTTTTTCCCGACCGCACGGAAGATGCCTGCCGGGTGATTCGCAGCCTGAATCCCGGCGCGGCACTTTTTTCGAAACCCTGGGATCAGATTCATGCCGATGAGATTTTAGCCGCCGGGGCAAACGGGGAAGCGGATTCAATCCCCGCCCGGTCTGCGCCGCGGTTCTCCGTCACTTTCGGGAAAAGTATTTTAAAGGACGGGGAACATCAGGTCTATACACCCGGCTTTGAAGAAACGCATCATCATTCCACCGCTGAAGAAATCTTCGATACAATTACGATTGAAACAGAAAGAATCTACAGCACGGAAGACCTGACTGCGCGGATGGCAGCGCTGACCGATGACACCAAAGGGTTTATTTTACGGGTGAAAGGAATTCTTCCAATTGACGGCGGATATGTCAACCTGCAATATCTTCCGGGTGATCTGCAGATCACCGCGTGCGACACCCGGGGAGGCGCGCTCAGCATTATCGGGCAGAACCTGGCGCAGCAGGAAATTATCCGGCTCTTTAACCAGGAATTGAAAGGCTGAGCGGAAAACGCGCCCGATTCATTTCAGCAGGGAGAATCCGAATCGGCTCAAATGGCAAAAGCCGAATTTCAAATCGCTGTTTTTGCGGAGGGTAAACTGATTTGTCAACACCAGTATATGTTGTAACCGGATTTCTGGAAGCGGGGAAAACAACCTTCCTGAATAATCTGCTGAACAGCCGGGATTGGACAAAGGTGAAAAAACTGCTGATCCAGTTTGAAATCGGAGAAGAGCCGTTCACCAGCCGTTTTCCCGGTTGTTATGTTTCCCAAGTATTGAAGAAAGAATTGGAACAAAGCCCTGAGCAGGTGGTCACCCGGCTTACGGAAAGCATTCAAACCGCGAAACCGGATGAAATCTGGATCGAATGGAATGGCGTTGTTCCGTTCACTGAGCTGCAGACACTGCTGCTGCAACCCACGCTGCGCTCCTTATGCAAAATCAGAAAAGTGATTCACATTGCAGACGGCGCCGTTTTTGAAACCATTCTGGGGCGGACAGGCGCGGCGCTCCCCGAACAGGTCGCGAACAGCGACTTCGTCGTGCTGAGAAACGCGCAGCCCGGGAGCGATATGAAACGCATCCGCCGGATCGTGAATGAGATCAATCCCGGCGCCGGCATTTATCCGATAACGCCCTATTCCGATTTCTGCGCGCAGCTCTCCAAGCGGAAAGAACATCCTGTCGATGTCTTCTTTTTGCTGGTCATTTTAATCGTGGCGCTGTTCCTGCTCGCCAGGCCGCTGTTTGAACTGGCAAACATTCCGGTCAATACGATCATCAATATATTCCTGGGGATCATTCTGCAGGCGTTTCCTTTCCTGCTGATCGGAGTCCTGCTTTCATCCGCCATTCAGATCTTTGTCAACAAAGAATTCATCGAACGGAGATTCCCCAGATCATTTGGGTTGGGAATGCTGGTCGCGGTCCTGGCAGGTTTCTGCCTCCCGGTTTGCGACTGTGCTTCCATCCCGATTTTCCGCAGCATCGTAAAAAAAGGCGTTCCGATGCCGGTAGCCGTGACATTTATGACGGTGACTCCGGTGATCAACCCGGTGGTGATATTATCGACCTGGTACGCGTTTAACGGAAACATCGGCATCATATTCGGGCGCGTTGCGTTTGGGATCATCTCGGCAATTCTGATCGGCCTGCTTTTCGGGATATTTCCATCTGAAGAAGACTTGCCGGCGGGAGGGACGCTCGACGGATTGATGTGCAGCTGCGGCTGCTATACCGAAATGGACACCGCCACATCGTTCAAGGCAAAGCTTTCTCTGTTCCTGCGCCATTCGCAGGCCGAATTTTTCAGCGTCGGAAAATACCTGGTTATCGGGACTTTTCTCTCCGCTGTGTTTCAGACCATCGGCACCGATCTGTTTGTGACCGCTCAGAGCGGCGCCGGGATGGCGCTCTCCATTGTTATCATGATGCTGATGGCCTTTGTGCTTTCGCTGTGTTCATCTTCAGACGCGGTTGTGGCCCGCAGCTTCGCCGGGCAATTCCCGATGAGTGCGATTATGGGGTTCCTCGTTTTTGGCCCGATGATGGATATCAAAAATATGATGATGCTCTCCGCCGGTTTTTCAAAGCGGTTTATTATCAAACTGACGGTGTTTACATTCCTGGTTTGTTTTTCGGTTGTCTTTTTGCTTACCGTTTAGGAGAATTTTGATATGCAGGCAAAAGAATTTAATCCGCAGGTTTTTCTGGAATTTTTATGTTATTCATTTTCCGCAGGATTAATCGCCTACCTGGCTGCCAGCGGAAAATACCTGAATTATGTCACGCCCAGGATGGAAGGGTACCTTTATTTTACCGCTGCCATCCTGTTAATCTGGGCCGCAGCCGGGCTGCGCAGGATGTTTCGCCCGCAATACCGGATACGGGTTGCCCATTGTTTCGTGCTGGTGGTGCCGATGGTCCTGTTGCTGCTTCCGCACCGTCAGTTGAGTTCATCGGAACTGGCAGCCCGCTACAGCAGCGGCAGCACCTTT
>CALAEB010000436.1 GCA_937890875.1 uncultured Anaerolineaceae bacterium
GACGCGAGATCACAAACGTCTACCCTCCCAAGACCAACGTGCCCGGCGAGACGGTGCTGAAAGTCGAGGGGCTGACCGCCGAATATGTAAACCTCAAAGATGTTTCGTTTGAGGCGCGCCGCGGAGAGATACTGGGTTTTGCAGGGCTGATGGGCGCAGGACGCACGGAGCTGCTTGAAACGCTGTTCGGCGTGGCAACTCTCAAGAGCGGTGAAGTGTACGTGCATGGCAAGCGGGTGTTCAATTTCAACTCGGAAATGGCCAAGCGCAACGGCTTTGCCCTTCTGACTGAGGATCGCAGGCAGACAGGTATTTTGAGCGTGCTGGATGTTACGGCAAATACGACCATTGCGAATCTGAAACACTATCTGAAAGGCGGAGTTTACCTCAGCCGCTCGCAAATGATCAGGGATACAGAAATGGAAGTTGAGCGGTTGTCGATCAAGACGCCATCGCCCAAGACACGCATTTCCTCTCTGTCGGGTGGTAACCAGCAGAAGGTGATTCTGGGCCGCTGGCTCCTGACGCAGCCGGAGATATTATTGCTGGATGAGCCGACGCGCGGTATTGACGTGGGCGCGAAATATGAGATTTATAAGCTCATGATCCAGCTGGCAGAACAGGGCAAGACCGTTCTCATGGTCTCCAGCGAAATGCCGGAGCTTTTGGGTGTGTGCGACCGGATTATTGTGATGTCAGGCGGGCGGATCGCGGGTGAAGTGGACCCGAAGGAAACCTCGCAGGAAATTATCATGGCGCTCGCCGCGAAATACGTTTGATTGAGGAAACCAAACATGAATAAACTCACCAGTTGGATTGGCAACCGGTTCGATCAGTATCGATCGCTGAACGCACGGGACAGACGGAAGTTCTGGGTGGATTTCTTTCTGAACAATGCCATTTACATCATCTTGGTGCTCCTGATCGTTTATGTGCAGTACTATTCGATCAACGTGATGCACGCCAGGAATGCTTTTCTATCATTTAATTCAATTGTCGACATCCTGAAGAAGTCAGCCGCGGCGCTGTTTCTGGCTTTGGGCGTGGGCGGAATTATTGTATTGACCGGCACAGATCTTTCGGCCGGCCGGATTATGGGGTTATCGATGCTGGTGTCGGCGTCACTGCTGCAGAAGCCGCTTTCCGAATATTCCAGCAAAATGTATCCGGACATGGCGCCGTGGCCGATTGTACTGGTGATCCTGTTTGTGATGGCGTTCAGTGCGCTGATCGGCGCTTTCAATGGGTTTTGCGTAGCAAAATTTAAGCTGCATCCCTTTATCGTGACGCTGGCCACACAGCTGATGCTTTATGGATTTATTCTAATTTATATGACGATGGGCAACAATGGCGGCGCACCGATTGCGGGACTGACCGAAGAATACAAGGAATTCGTGAAGGGGACGTTCAGCATCGGCGGCACGGCGATCCCGTACTATGTGGTGTATGCTCTGATCGCGCTGGCCATCATGTGGTATGTGTGGAACAAGACGACATTGGGGAAAGATATGTACGCGGTGGGCGCGAATCAGGAAGCGGCCAATGTGTCCGGCGTTAATGTAATGCGCACGACTGTCCTGGTGTTCACAATGGCGGGCGCGCTGTACGGCTTTTCAGGATTTGTGGAGGCCGCGCGGGTGGGCAGTAACAGTGCCACAGCCGGCATGAACGCGGAGCTGGACGCGATCGCGGCCTGTGTGATCGGCGGTGTGTCGTTTAACGGCGGCCTGGGCAAGATCTCGGGGATCGTGCTGGGCGTGGTGATGCTGCAGATCATCACGGTAGCGCTGCAATGGCTGGGCATTTCCACCAATCTCCAGTACATCATCAAGGGTGCCATCATTCTCGTGGCTGTCGCCATTGACATGCGGAAATACGTCACGAAAAAATAAATTCGCAGATCACTTTTGAATAACATACGGATATAAGCGGTCCCTCTGATTCTTCGTTTCACGGAAAACCAGAGGAACCGTTTGTTTTTCCCGGGCATCAAAAGCCATATTCTTATTAATCAAAGCCATCTCTCAAAGGATGGCTTTGATTGATATGGCATCGGCAGATCTATTAATAAAATACGTACCTCTGAGCACCGTTGAACCGCAGGCCTATTAAAATCGAGAAAAATGAATTTTTGTTCGGATGATTGTTGAAGGAAAGCGTTCAATCCCACATACCAAAAACATCACTATAGACGAGTTTATTGCAGCCGCATTCAGGGCATTTCCAGTCAATCCTGCGATTATTTTTATATACGATTAAAACTTGGCCGTTTTTGCCGCTCTTTGTGCGAATACGCCGCAGTGGTGTTCCACATATTGGACACTGGTAGTCAGGTTCGTACTGCGCTTCGGCTGTCTTCAGTTTGAAGTAAAACCTGTTTTCCAGCCGGTTGCATTTCGGACAGAAATAGAGTTCATGACCGTGTCCGTCTGGTGTGGCTCCCTCTGACAACAGTCGAAAGGCGGCGTCATTAATACGCTCGTCTTCTACGAGGCAGGGGAGCAGCGGTTTACCATCCTTGTAAAATCTCTCAGAAAAAGCTGTACTCCGGTTTTGAGCCGGATCGTCAGACCGGCCATAAAACACGTTGTGCGTAGCGTACAGCATGTCGACGCCTTCTATGACTTCGATACGATAATCGCATGTTGCGCACTCTATTCCATATAAATCTCCCATAAAAATACCTCCCTGCTTCAATCTGCGAAAACATGACTTTCGCCTCTTTTACCTACGACCGGTAAACCGTTACTGAGGCTTGTCAAAAATCCGATGACCGATCTACACGCGGAAACTCCAGCCACATGACACTTAAATTATCATGCTTCTCAATTTCCTGAAAGCCCTGCTCCTGATACATATTGAGCGTTCCCCTGTACTGCTTTTGAGGTTCCGCTTTCGATTCAATGGGCAAGGCTAAAACTGCGTCGAACCTCTGGGTTGCAAAATCCTGCACGGCCTGACGCAGCAAAAGACGCGCGACACCCTTTCCTCTGTATTCGTTGTGAATCACAAAGCAGATGACGCATCCCACCTTTTTGCCCTTGATCTGGCGTTCGATATATTTTCCCAGGCGTACGAACCTGCGTGCGTCATTCGCACTACACCAGCCGATGCAGCGGTCCCCGTCAAAGGCCAGATATCCGCGCATGCTGCCTTCTTTTATCTTTTGAATTGCTTCCGCTCGGTTTTTATCTCCTGACTGTTCCATCCATTCTTCCTGAGAACAGTCGGAGTAATAATACCGGCAGTAGCAGGTTGCCCAATGGGGAGCATAGCTGAAGTCTACCTTCGCAAGATATTCCGCGAAGGTATCCGCCAGTTCAGGCGTAAGCGCTTTAATTTCATAGTCCATGGTGATCTCCCTTTTTCTTCCGGCATAGGATCATTTGCTTTTATTATAGTGTACAGGAAAGCAATAGCGCTGTCTTCATTGATCCGGTGAATAAGCATAAGCAATTCGTTTTGTGGAGCCATATCCGGCAGAAAAAATTGGTATACGTCAACACCGAATTTCTGGCAGCGTTTTCTCGCGCTGTTTTCGTCGGAGATATCGTCCGCGCGTTTTCCCATCCGCACGGATGGAGAGGCAGGGTGTTACTTTCTTCTCTTTCGCCTCCACCCTCCTGGCACGGGAGATTGGGAAGCAGGCGCCTCTGCAAAATCTGTGCAGCTCAGTGAAACGATTTTGTCCATTTCTTTGAGTTTTCCGGTATCATGACGCTGAATATCCCCTTTTCAGCAGAAAGAGGTCAGAACAAACCGATAATTTTCCCATTCTCGTCCACGTCAATTTTCTCGGCGGCGGGTACCTTGGGGAGGCCGGGCATGGTCATCATGTCGCCCGTCAGCGCAACAAGAAACCCTGCGCCTGCGCTGACCTTAATGTTGCGGACTGTGATGGTAAAGTTTCTGGGAGCGCCGAGCTTCTTTGGATCGTCGGAAAAACTGTACTGCGTTTTGGCCATGCAGATTGGCAGATTCCCGAAGCCGAGGTTCTCAAGCTGCCTGATCTGCCGGGCCGCATTGTCGGCCAGCTGCACGCCATCGGCATGGTAGATACGTGCGGCGATTGTATTCAGTTTCTCCATGATCGGCGACTCCGTATCGTAGGAAAAGCTGAAATTGCCGGGCTGCTCGCAAAGCCTCACAACTTCCTCCGCCAGTGCCTTACCGCCCTCACCGCCCCTGGCCCACACCTCACTCACCGCGACATTCACACCCAACGCTTTGCATCTGTCTTCCACAAGTCTGAGCTCGGCCTCGGTGTCTGTCGGAAAGACATTGATTGCGACCACCGAGGGAAGACCGTATACCTTTGTGGTGTTTTCCACGTGCTGCAGCAGATTCGGCAAACCTTTTTCGAGCGCTTCAAGATTTTCATTGCCGAGGTCCGCTTTTGCCGCGCCACCATGATGTTTCAGTGCGCGAATCGAAGCAACGATCACCGCTGCCGAAGGTCTCAGTCCTCCGATGCGGCACTTGATGTTTAAAAATTTTTCGGCGCCCAGATCCGCGCCGAAGCCGGCTTCCGTGATGGCGTATTCAGAGAGCTTCAGCGCCATTCGTGTGGCCATGAGGCTGTTGCAGCCATGAGCAATATTCGCGAACGGCCCGCCGTGCACGAACGCAGGCGTACCTTCGAGCGTCTGCACGAGATTCGGCTTCAACGCATCTTTCAGCAATGCGGTCATCGCCCCTTCGGCATGCAGATCCGCGGCAGTCACCGGCTTTTCGTCATAGGTATAGCCGACGATAATGCGTCCAAGCCGTGCTTTCATGTCCGACAGACTGGCGGAAAGACAGAACACAGCCATGACCTCGCTGGCTACGGTGATATCGAAGCCGTCCTCGCGCGGCACACCGTTCACGTGCCCGCCGAGGCCGTCCGTTATGAACCGGAGCTGGCGGTCGTTCATGTCCATCACCCGTCTCCAGGTAATGCGCCGCGGGTCGATATTCAAAGCATTCCCCTGATAGATATGGTTATCCAGGAGCGCTGCCAGCAGATTGTTTGCCGCGCTGATGGCCTGAAAATCGCCTGTAAAGTGGAGGTTGATGTCCTCCATGGGGATGACCTGCGCGTAACCTCCGCCGGCCGCGCCACCTTTCATGCCGAAGACCGGGCCGAGCGAGGGTTCACGCAGTGCGATGGCGGATTTTTTACCGAGTTTTCTTAATCCGTCTCCCAGTCCGATCGTAGTGGGTTGGTGTGATGGCTGTCACCAGCACCAGCTTGCCGTCCGGTTGATCCGCTAAATCCGAGAGCAGGGACAGATCGACTTTCGCTTTATCGCGGCCGTATTGTTCCAGATATTTTTCGCTGATCCCGGCGGTTTTTGCGATTTCCGGGATGGGTTTTGCTTTTGTTTGCTGTGCGATTTCTATATCGGTTTTATAAATCATGATTCTCCCTTTTCGTCTGTGATGCGTTGTCTCCATTCTACCAACCCACGGTTGAATTGTCACCGGAGACTTGTCAGACAGCCATTTGAAATATGGATTTTTGCTTTGGATTCATCTTCCGCTTCTGCATTTGATTCTTAAACAAAATATAAGCTGGGCAAAAGTGTTCCCGATTGACTTTCCAAAGTTGGCAGGCTAAGATTTAAATAGGTTTTAAGGTTGGTAAATGTATATTGGGCGATCCAATATACATTCGTATGGTTGTCTGTCAGATATGACAGAAGGAGATATAGTAATGAAGAAGAAAGCTGTTCCCATGTTTCTATGTTTTGTGATGATTTTGTCGCTTTTCCTTACAGGCTTCTCCTCTTCGAATGAGGAGGGCAGTTATACAATCACCTTTGATACGCACGAAGGGACGCCTGTTGACCCGGTGGTTACGGAAAATGGTGCCGCGCCGGTGCCTGAAAACCCTGTCCGAGACGGTTAAATTTTTGCCGGGTGGTATACCGCTGAAGATCCGACATCGGCCTCGGGCGGGCGGGGTGAAGCGCCCGCGACAACCGGCGGCGGTTTTTATGGACCGGTGATGTTTGCCGGTATAACCGCAGATGTCACGTTCCACGCAAGGTGGATCGAAGCGGAAGATAATGTGCGTTATGTGACGACGCGGGAAGGCGAACAGGAGGTGACGCTGGGATATTCCAAATATTCCGGTCTCAAATTGATCGACGCCTCCGGATCACAGGTTGATCCGGATAATTACGTCGCGGATGGCACCAACCCGATTTTCAAGGATCTGAACCGGAACGGTGTGCTTGACATCTATGAAGATTGGCGGAAAACCACGGAGGAGCGCGCGCAGAATCTTGCGGCGCTGATGAAGGCGGATGAGGACAGTGTGCAGCAGATCGCGGGGCTGATGCTGTACAGCAGTCACCAAACCAATTGGAGCAGTTCGGTTCCCAGTCAGGATCAGATCGCTTTCCTGGTCAACGACGATCTGCGCCATGTGCTGATCGCCGGTTCGGCCGCTGCCGGACAGATGGGCATCCACGCGGACTGGAACAATAACGTGCAATCGATCGTGGAAGGGATCGGCTTTGGCATTCCCGCCAACAATTCCTCGGATCCGCGCCATGGCACGAGCACTACGTCCAACGTGGAATATTATTCCGCAAACGCGGGCGTATCCGCCTGGCCTTCATCGCTGGGCATGGCGGCGACTTTTAATACCGAGCTCACCAAGACGTTCGGCAAAATCGCGTCTATTGAATATCGGGCGTTGGGGATCGCTACCGCGCTTTCACCGCAGATCGATATTGCCACCGATCCGCGCTGGGGACGTTTCAGCGGAACTTTTGGCGAAGATCCCAAACTTGCCTCCGCTATGTCGCGGGCTTATGTTGACGGTTTCCAGACCACCTATGACGATGATATTGACCTGACCAACGATCCGGATTCCGGAACGTGGGGGGAACAGAGCGTGAACGCCATGATGAAGCACTGGCCTGGCGGCGGCGCGGGTGAAGGAGGACGGGACGCGCACTATAATTTCGGCAAATATGCCGTCTTCCCGGGCGGAAACTTTGAGGCACATCTGATTCCGTTCGTGGACGGATCCCTCAGCCTGGAAGACGGCACGGGAATGGCTACGGCAGTCATGCCGTATTACACCATTTCCTATATGCAGGCTCCGGGCAGCGAATCTAACGCCAGCGGCGCGGATAGCGCCAAACTGAATCTGGGCAATGCTTACAGCGCGTATATGATTAATGGCTTGCTGCGCGACGCTTACGGCTTTGACGGAGTCGTCTGTACTGACTGGAACGTGATCGGCCCTGCGACCAGCGAGAATGTTTCCTCCATGTTCGATACCGACCTGGCCGGTATGATCTG